>NZ_JASJWL010000004.1:0-131676 GCF_035019225.1 Pseudomonas sp. CCC4.1
GGCAAGCCTTTTTGGTTACTTTTTCGGCGTCTGGAAAAAGTGACTCGCTGTAAGAGCGAAACCAATATCCCAGTTAGGCACGAATGCCGGATATGTACTCAACACACCAGTCAAACAAGATCAAACAGCCGTAAACCCTGAGAACCTGGTGTAACTGACACAACCCATTGCCTGATTTTGCGACGACTTCGCCCCTCGTCAGCGGCTACGGACATCCCTTCCGGTAACAACCCGCCGCATACACCTGCAACTGCGGATAAAACGCCCGAAAATCCTCGCTCAGAGGTTCATACAACGCCTTCAAGTCCTGCATCGCCCCGGCCAGTTCCTCGGGGCGCGACAAGCGCCGGGCTATACCATTGAACACCTGCTCCAGCACGGCAAAATCCCGATACGAACCCAACCAGTCATGGGCCGCCATATGCGGCGCAATCGTGGCAAGCCGCCGTGGCAGCTGTTGTTCGGCCACCAGCACCCGGTAAAAATCCGCGGTAAAACGTTCCAGCGGTCCGTCGGCATACTGCCCCCAGTCCCGCGCCAGGCAATGGTCAAAAAACACATCGAGGACAATACCCGCATACCGCCGGCGAGTATGGGCAAATCGCGACAACGACTGATCAACCAGGGGGTGGTTGTCAGTAAAGACATCAATGCTGCGGTGCAGCGCTATACCGTGTTCAATGTCCGCGCTGTATTGGCCATGCAGCCGCCCTTTGACAAAATCGCCATAAAGACTGCCCAGCATTTCTTCCGGGCGCTGACCGCCAAGGTGCAGATGTGCGAGATAATTCATGGGCGCAGTTTAGCACTGCCACACCAATATCGTTATAACCCGATATATCGATTTGAGCTGATCTAAGATCGAAATCATATTTGTATATCGCGATATAACGATTTAAAGTTCGCCTCATCGCGATATAACGTTGTACCCAATGAGCACTGCAACCATGACGATCGACCTCGACGAAATAATAAAAGCCCTGGCACACCCAGTACGCCGAGAAATTCTCAACGCTCTGAAAAACCCTGATGCCTCGTTCCCTGACCAGGTTCACTCCACCGAACATGGTGTGTGTGCCGGGCAGTTTGATCAGCTCTGCGGCCTGTCGCAGTCCACGGTTTCTGCCCATCTCGCAACGCTGCAGCGAGCGGGCCTGATTACCAGCCAAAAACACGGTCAGTGGCACTTTTTCAAACGTAATGAGGAAACCATCAAGGTCTTCCTCGAAAAAATCAGCCAAGAGCTTTAAAAGGACTTCCATGCCCCTCTCGCTACTCATTCTGGCGCTCAGCGCTTTCGCCATCGGGACCACCGAGTTTGTGATCATGGGCTTGCTGCCTGATGTCGCAACCGACCTTGGTGTATCCATTCCCGGTGCCGGCTGGCTGGTAACCGGCTACGCGCTGGGTGTAGCCATCGGTGCGCCGTTTATGGCGCTGGCCACGGCCAGGTTGCCGCGCAAGGCCGCCCTGGTAGCGTTGATGGTGATATTCATCATCGGCAACCTGCTCTGTGCCCTGGCCAGTGATTACAACGTGCTGATGTTTGCCCGTGTTGTCACTGCCCTGTGCCACGGCGCGTTCTTCGGTATTGGTTCGGTCGTGGCCGCAGGCCTGGTACCTGCCAACAAGCGCGCGTCTGCCGTGGCCCTGATGTTTACCGGCCTGACCCTGGCCAACGTGCTCGGCGTTCCCCTGGGCACTGCTCTGGGCCAGGCAGCAGGATGGCGCTCGACGTTTTTTGCCGTCACCGTGATCGGTGTCGTGGCATTGATCGGCCTGATCCGCTTTCTGCCAGCCAAGCGTGACGAGGAAAAACTCGACATGCGTGCCGAACTGGCCGCGCTCAAAGGCGCAGGCATCTGGCTGTCGCTGAGCATGACTGCGCTGTTTTCCGCGTCGATGTTCACCCTGTTCACTTATGTCGCGCCCCTGCTCGGTGATGTCACCGGCGTTTCGCCAAGCGGCGTGACCTGGACTCTGCTGCTGATCGGCCTTGGCCTGACGGTGGGCAATATCATCGGTGGCAAGCTGGCGGACAAACGCCTGGCCGCAACGCTGATCGGTGTGTTTATCGCGATGGCGGTGATGTCCACCGTACTGACCTGGACCAGCGTCGCGGTGATCCCGACTGAAATCACCCTGTTTTTGTGGGCTGCGGCTTCATTCGCTGCCGTACCGGCGCTGCAAATCAATGTCGTGACCTTCGGCAAGGCTGCCCCGAACCTGGTTTCAACCCTGAATATCGGCGCATTCAACGTCGGCAATGCACTCGGCGCCTGGGTTGGCGGCAGTGTCATCGCCCACGGCTTCGGCCTCACCAGCGTTCCACTGGCCGCTGCCGCACTGGCAATACTGGCACTGCTGGTGACGCTGATCACTTTCCGCCAGGGCGGCAATTCCGAACTGGCTACTGCTACTAACTGATCCTTGAGAGGGCTGCATAAATGACGACGATTTTCGATCCGATCAAGTTGGGCGACCTCGAACTGCCCAACCGCATCATCATGGCTCCGCTGACCCGCTGCCGCGCCAGCGAAGGTCGGGTACCTAATGCCCTGATGGCTGAATACTACGTTCAACGCGCCTCTGCCGGCCTGATCCTGAGCGAGGCCACATCGGTCACGCCTATGGGCGTCGGCTACCCTGACACTCCGGGCATCTGGGCCGACGACCAGGTACGCGGCTGGACCAACATCACCCGGGCCGTACACGCCGCCGGTGGCCGGATTGCGCTGCAGTTGTGGCATGTAGGCCGCATCTCGCATCCGATGTACCTGAACGGTGAAACGCCGGTTGCACCCAGCGCCATTGCGGCCAAGGGCCATGTTAGCCTGGTGCGCCCGAAGGTTGATTTCCCGACGCCTCGCGCGCTGGAAACTGCCGAGATCGCCGATATTGTCGAGGCCTACCGCACAGGCGCAGAAAACGCCAAGGCTGCCGGTTTTGATGGCGTCGAGATCCATGGTGCAAATGGCTACCTGCTCGACCAGTTCCTGCAAAGCAGCACCAACAAACGTACCGACCAGTACGGCGGCAGCATAGAGAACCGTGCGCGCCTGTTGCTGGAAGTTACCGACGCCGCCATTGAAGTCTGGGGTGCCGGCCGGGTTGGCGTGCATTTGTCGCCACGGGCCGACCTGCACGACATGGGCGATGAAAACCTGGCCGAAACCTTTGGTTATGTCGCCCGCGAACTGGGCAAGCGCGGTATTGCCTACATCTGTGCGCGCGAGCATGAAGCTGCCGACAGCCTGGGCCCGCAACTCAAGCAAGCCTTCGGTGGCCCGTACATCGTCAATGAGAGCTTCACCAAAGACAGTGCCAATGCCTGGCTGGCAGCAGGCAAGGCCGATGCCGTCGCATTCGGCGTGCCGTTTATCGCCAACCCTGATCTGCCCGCACGCTTGAAGGCCGATGCGCCGCTGAATGAGGCGCACCCGGAAACCTTCTACGTCAATGGCGCAGTGGGCTATATCGACTATCCAGTACTCTAAGTACTGAGCCTGGCACGGCCAGGTGACTGCACCACGCAAAACGCCCGAGACCAATGGCCTTGGGCGTTTTGCTATAACCGTTTAAACATCACCGCCCGGACCTTTTTTGCGGGCAAAAAAAAGGGGCGGTTTGACCCGCCCACATTTTTTCCCTAGTCCCTTTTGTTCCTTCTCATCATCCTGATGAATCGCTTCCCGCGATGTCCGTCTGCGTTCTTCCTTGAGCGCCGTATCGATCCGTCGATACAGTTCAAATACTAGAGTTTTATAGGATTGCTGCAAGCGCGGATGTTATGAGTATTTATTACACAAACTGCCCAACTAAAAATATAAATACGTTATATTTCAATGACTTATGAGTTAAGCACTGTTACACAAAGGCGTTTGCCCTTTATTGCCAAGCCCTTGGCTTACGTAAAAAGTAAGTAAAGGCTTACAGCAAGCCACAGGCAATAACCTATCTCGTCCGTGACATTCCATTTCAAAGCCGATTAAATAAACAATTAGTTCAAGTTTGTATAACAACAAGGTCCATATTGTTGTCAAATTCGCACTACCGGGCATCACTCAAAACAAACACCCACAAAAAACCCCGATTAGTTCGGGGTTTTTTGTCAGCCGTTCGCGGATTACTGGAACAGCGACTCGCTCGACAGGCCGTTGCGTTCAAGAATTTCTCGCAAGCGCTTGAGCCCTTCAACCTGGATCTGGCGCACACGCTCACGGGTCAGGCCAATTTCCAGCCCTACATCCTCAAGAGTGCTGCTCTCATGGCCACGCAGCCCGAAACGGCGAATCACCACTTCACGCTGCTTGTCTGTGAGCTCGGACAACCACTGATCGATACTTTGCGACAAGTCATCGTCCTGAAGCAGCTCACAAGGGTCTGTGGGCCTGTCATCCGTCAGGGTATCAAGCAGGGTTTTGTCAGAGTCCGGCCCCAAAGACACGTCTACCGAAGACACGCGTTCATTAAGCCCAAGCATGCGCTTGACCTCGGCGACCGGTTTTTCGAGCAGATTGGCGATTTCTTCAGGAGAGGGTTCGTGATCGAGCTTTTGCGTGAGTTCGCGCGCGGCTCGCAGGTAGACGTTCAGCTCTTTTACAACGTGGATCGGCAAACGGATGGTGCGGGTCTGGTTCATGATCGCCCGTTCAATCGTTTGGCGTATCCACCAGGTGGCGTAGGTCGAGAAGCGAAACCCTCGTTCGGGATCGAATTTCTCGACAGCCCGGATCAGGCCCAGGTTGCCTTCTTCGATCAGGTCAAGCAATGACAAACCACGGTTGACGTAACGTCGGGCAATTTTCACCACCAGCCGCAGGTTGCTTTCTATCATTCGCTTGCGCCCGGCCGGGTCGCCGCTTTGCGACAAACGCGCAAAATGGACTTCTTCTGCCGGAGAGAGTAACGGGGAAAAGCCGATTTCATTGAGGTACAACTGGGTCGCATCAAGGGCCCGCGTGTAGTCAATGTACTTGTGCTGTTTTGTAGCAGCTGCTTTTTTGGACTTGGTTCTAGCTGTAGGGGGCGAATCGTCTTCTTCTGACATCAAGTCGCTATCGATGCTGGAGTCCATAAGGAGCACCTCATCGTCGATGTCAAACCCCGGCGCTTCTTTGTTGAGAGCCATTGCAATAGTCCTTTGTTGAGTTCGACCTCAAGCTCAAGCCTCGCCTTAATCCCTGGCAACGCTGGAGCCTGTTCCTTATCCACATCAGGAACAGGCTGGTAACCGATCAACGGCGAGGAAGGAATTGCAATGGATCTACAGGTTTACCTTGGCGGCGAATCTCAAAGTGAAGTTTCACCCGGTCTGTACCAGTTGACCCCATTTCGGCAATTGTCTGTCCGACCTTGACCTGCTGCCCCTCCCGAACCAAAAGCCTGCGGTTGTGACCGTAGGCACTGACGTAGGTATCACTGTGTTTGATGATGATCAGTTCGCCGTAGCCCCTCAATCCACTGCCAGCGTATACAACCGAACCATCAGACGCAGCTAAAACAGGCTGTCCCAAATCGCCGGCGATATCAATACCTTTATTCAAACTACCGTTTGAAGAGAATTTTCCGATCAAAATGCCATTTGAGGGCCATCCCCACCCCTTGGGAGCAGGGCCTGCCGGCATCGGGGCAACCGCTGCGGGGGCACTTGCAGCCGTGGCGGAACGCTTGATAACCGTGGTTTTGCTGCCCGAAGAGGATGACACAACGGTGGTGGTCGAGCCGCCTGCAGGCTGGGTGCCTGAGCGCCCGTCAAAGCGGATGACCTGGCCCGGGACGATGGTGAACGGGGCGGCAATATTGTTGCGTGCAGCCAGGGCCTTCCAGTCCCACCCATAACGAAAGGCAATCGAGAACAAAGTGTCGCCGCGACGCACCGCGTATTGCCCGGTGGTCACGGCCGGGCGCTGGGCCACGCCGTTACGGTCAACGACATTCACGCCATTTTTGGGGGTGCTGGAGCACGCTGCCAACAAAGCCAGTGTGGTACTCAGAAATAGACCGACCACCAGTCTCTGAAAGCTTTTGCTGCTCTTACGCTGCGCAATGACTGTGAGACTCACCCGCCGCTCCCTTTGAAGATGGCTAAATAGTAAAACGCCAGTACTGGCCATGGTTTGCAGCAAGTATAACTGGCTATAGGGCTTTTACAGACTGTAAAGCCGATTGATAAACACAGCGTATAAAACATACACACATACCGGGCAGAGCCCGGGTGATGGGCTTTATGACCCGTACCCTGCCCCAAAATTCACCCGATACGTACAAAGACTCAGGCCAGCGGCCCGTTGAGCAGCGGCACAAAGCGTACATTACCGATCACCCGCCGGGCGAAACCGTGCTCTTCGCGCACGATCAACATCAATTGCTGCATCTCGCCGGCACCCACCGGGATCACCAGGCGCCCGCCAGGGGCCAGTTGGTCGAGCAGTGCCTGCGGCACATCAGTGGCTACAGCGGTGACGATAATGCCGTTGTAAGGCGCCAGCGCAGGCCAGCCCTCCCACCCATCGCCCCAGCGGAACACCACATTGCGCAGGTTGAGCTCAAGCAATCGTTCCTTGGCCCGGTCCTGCAGCACCTTGATGCGCTCGACCGAAAAAATCCGCTCGACCAGCTGCGACAGCACGGCGGTCTGGTACCCCGAACCGGTGCCGATCTCCATGACCTTGTCCAGCGGCCCGTCCTCAAGCAACAGCTCGCTCATGCGCGCCACCATGTAAGGCTGGGAGATGGTCTGGTTATTGCCGATCGGCAGCGCCGTATCTTCGTACGCCCTGTGCGCCAGGGCTTCATCCACAAACAGATGACGTGGCGTGCGGCGAATGACCTCGAGCACGTTCTGGTTAACGATGCCCTCTTCACGCAGGCGCTGAATCAGCCGCTCACGGGTGCGCTCAGAGGTCATGCCAATGCCGCGGTGCATCATGCCATCCTGCTCGCGCGCCATCAGCCCATGCCCTCCAGCCAGTCATTGAGGCTGTTGAAACCATCACCAAAGGTGCGATCCAGTTGCAGCGGCGTGATCGATACATAACCCTGCATCACGGCATGGAAGTCCGTGCCCGGGCCACCGTCTTCGACATCGCCTGCCGCAGCAATCCAGTAACCTGCCTTGCCGCGCGGATCAACCACCCGTACCGGTGCAGCAGCACGGGCACGATGGCCGAGACGGGTGAGTTGAATGCCACGAATCTTCGCCAACGGCAGGTTGGGAATGTTCACATTGAGGACCGTACGCGGCGGCAAGTTCAGCGATGCGTGGGCTTCAAGCAGCTTGCGGGCAAAAAACGCCGCCGTCGGCAGGTTGTCCACCTGGCGGGAGACCAACGAAAAGGCAAAAGAAGGACGATCCAGGAAGCGGCCCTCGAGTGCCGCCGCCACAGTGCCCGAGTACAACACGTCATCACCCAGGTTGGCACCCAGGTTGATGCCCGACACCACCATGTCCGGCTGCTGCTCGAGCAAGCCGTGAATAGCCAGATGCACGCAATCGGTAGGTGTACCGTTGATGCTGATAAAGCCATTGGCCAGGGTATGAGGATGCAGGGGACGGTCCAGCGTCAGCGAACTGCTGGCGCCACTTTTGTCCTGCTCGGGGGCAACTACCACGCACTCGGCGTAGTCGGCCAGCGCACCATAAAGCGCGGCCAGGCCCGGAGCTGTTACCCCGTCATCGTTTGAAATCAGAATACGCATAAGGTGTCCGCTTGATCCAACGTCACCAGATCAACAAGCTCGCGCACCAGAACAGTGGCGAAGCATCCTGGCGGCAGAACAAATTCCAGTTGCAGAATGTCAGGCTGAGGATAATGCCACGTCAACCGGCCAATGGGCAGTCGCAGGATGCGTCGCTCATGGCTCATGCCGGCGCGTACCAGCCAGTCACGCAAGTCGGCTTCACGCTCTGCAATTGACTGCTCCAGCGCGTGGGTGGCGCCAGTGGTCGGTGATTCGCCCTCGCCCCACTGCGGGCCGGTGGGGTGCAGATCGAGAATGGCCAGGCGCGGGTCGCTGCATTCAGCCTCGCCCGCCGGGAAAAAGCTGCGGCTGTCGGTAAAAGCCAGTAAATCGCCAACTTGCGCCCGTTGCCAGCTGCCATCGGCCACCCGTGCGGCCAGCACCTGATTGAACAGATAGCTGCGCGCGGTGGACAGCAGCCGCGAACGAACGTTGCGCTGCTCAGGCAAGGCCTTGCGCGCCGCATAATCACGGGCTTCGCCCAGATTGCCGCCCTGCCAGCCAAAGCGCTGGCTACCGAAATAGTTCGGTACACCCTGCTTGGCGATCAGTTGCAGGCGTTGCTCCAGCGCGTCCTTGTCGGCGTTCAGTTGCGTCAGGCGCAAGGTGAAACCATTGGCCGCATGGGCTCCACGCTGCAATTTGCGCTTGTGTCGCGAGGTCTTGAGAATCTTCAGCGTGTCGTTTTCGGCGCCCGACAGATCAGGGTCTGCCTTGCCCGGCAGTTGCACGCTGAACCACTGGCGGGTCAATGCCTGGCGGTCCTTGAGGCCTGCATAGCTGACGGTGCGCAGTGGCACGCCTGCCGCCTTGGCAAGGCGCCGGGCCGCCTCCTCGGTATTCAGGCCGCGCTTCTCGACCCACAACCACAGGTGTTCACCATCTCCGGACAGCGGTATATCAAGCACTTCGTCGACTTGAAAATCTTCAGCCGTGGCCTTGAGCACAGCCGTGCCCAATGCCTCGCCATAAGCGAGCGGGCCCAGCAGATCGAACTCGTTCATGAGCGAACCAACAAGGCAATGGAATGCACTGCGATGCCTTCTTCACGCCCAACGAAGCCGAGCTTCTCGGTGGTCGTGGCCTTTACGTTTACCTGGTCCAAATCAACCTCTAGATCCGCGGCAATCAGCGCACGCATCGTTTCAATATGCGGCGCCATTTTTGGTGCCTGGGCAATGATGGTGTTGTCGACATTGCCGACTTTCCAGCCCTTGGCATGGATCAGACCGACGACATGACGCAACAGAACGCGACTGTCAGCGCCCTTGAAGGTCGGATCGGTGTCCGGGAAATGCTTGCCGATATCGCCAAGCGCTGCAGCGCCCAGCAAGGCGTCGCTCAGGGCGTGCAACAGCACATCGCCATCAGAGTGGGCCAACAGCCCGAATTTATGGGAGATCCGCACGCCGCCCAACGTAATGAAATCGCCTTCAGCGAAACAGTGCACATCATAGCCGTGGCCAATACGCATAAAAAAACGCCCCGATTAAGTCAGGGCGTGATTCTACCTACTATTAAGCACTTAGTGCGCTTGCGTGGTGACGCAAGTGGTCGTCAATAAAGCTGGCGATGAAGAAATAGCTATGGTCGTAGCCCGGTTGCAAACGCAAGGTCAGCGGGTAATCGGCTAGCCTGGCGGCCTGTTGCAGCACTTCAGGCTTGAGCTGAACAGCCAGGAAGTCATCGCGATCTCCCTGATCGACCAGCAACGGCAGCCTTTCACTGGCCTCGCCAATCAGCACACTGGCATCCCACTCACGCCAGCGCGCCCGCTCTTCTCCCAGGTAATGGGAGAATGCCTTTTGCCCCCACGGGCAATCCGTCGGATTGCTGATGGGCGCAAACGCCGACACCGACAGGTAACGCCCCGGATTACGCAACGCGCAAACCAATGCCCCGTGCCCACCCATCGAGTGTCCGCTGATGCCACGCTTTTGCGAAGCCGGGAAATGCGCTTCGACCAGAGCCGGCAATTCCTGCACCACATAATCGTGCATCTGATAGTGCTGGGCCCACGGCTGCTGAGTGGCATTCAGATAGAACCCTGCACCCAGGCCGAAATCCCACGCCCCCTGCGGGTCATCGGGCACGCCTTCGCCACGGGGGCTGGTGTCCGGTGCGACGATGATAAGGCCCAATTCGGCAGCCATCTTCATAGCCCCGGCCTTGTGCATGAAGTTTTCGTCGGTACAGGTCAAACCCGACAACCAATACACTACAGGCAGCTTTGCGCCCTGCTCCGCCTGCGGCGGCAAGTACACGGCAAACACCATGTCGCAGCCCAGCACTTCGGACCGGTGCTTGTAACGCTTGTGCCAACCGCCAAAGCTCTTCTGGCAGGAAATGTTCTCAAGAGACATGGGCAACTCCAGACCACAAGACAAACACCCCCCTGTGGGAGCAAGCCCGCTCCCACAGGTATTTTATGGCGTTCGACTTGCCGCAGTTATTTAGAAATGGATGACAGTGCGGATGCTTTTGCCTTCATGCATCAGGTCAAAAGCCTTATTGATATCTTCCAGGCCCATGGTGTGGGTGATGAAAGTATCCAGCGGGATCTCGCCGCTTTGTGCCATATCTACATAGCTTGGCAATTCGCTGCGGCCGCGCACGCCACCAAATGCCGAACCGCGCCAGACGCGACCGGTCACCAGCTGGAACGGACGGGTGGAAATTTCCTGCCCCGCACCTGCCACGCCAATAATCACCGACTCGCCCCATCCCTTGTGGCAGCACTCCAGTGCCGCACGCATCAACTGCACATTGCCGATGCACTCAAAGGAAAAATCGACACCGCCATCGGTCATATCGACTATCACTTCCTGAATCGGGCGATCGAAGTCTTTCGGGTTCACGCAATCAGTAGCACCCAGCTGTCGGGCGATTTCAAACTTGGCCGGGTTGATATCAATGGCAATGATCCGCGCCGCCTTCGCTTTCACCGCACCGATTACCGCAGACAGGCCAATACCGCCCAGACCGAAGATGGCCACGGTGTCGCCCGGCTTGACCTTGGCCGTGTTCAGCACCGCGCCGATCCCGGTCGTCACGCCGCAACCCAGCAGACACACTTTCTCCAGAGGAGCGTCCTTCTGAATTTTTGCGACCGAAATCTCAGGGAGCACGGTGTATTCGGAAAAGGTCGAAGTGCCCATGTAGTGGAAAATCGGCTGACCTTTGTAGGAGAAGCGCGTAGTGCCATCAGGCATCAAGCCCTTGCCCTGGGTGGCACGAATGGCCTGACACAGGTTGGTCTTGCCCGACAGGCAGAATTTGCACTTGCCACATTCAGGGGTGTACAGCGGGATGACATGATCGCCGACCGCAACCGAGGTCACGCCTTCGCCGATGGCTTCAACGATGGCACCGCCTTCATGGCCCAGGATCGACGGGAAGATGCCTTCCGGGTCTGCGCCCGACAAGGTGTAGGCATCGGTATGGCAAACACCCGAGGCCACAACCCGCAGCAGCACTTCGCCAGCCTTAGGCATGGCAACGTCTACTTCCACGATTTCCAGCGGCTTTTTGGCTTCGAACGCAACGGCGGCACGTGACTTGATCATCGATCGTCTCCAGCAAAGTAAAAACAAGACGCAGAGTGTAAATCAGCGCCAGGTGATTAATAATCCAGGCAAAAGCAAAACATTATTGCCATGCAGGGATAATCAACCATGAATGAGAACCGCTGGGAAGGTATAGACGAATTTGTCGCTGTGGCCGAATGTGGCCAATTCACAGCGGCGGCCGAACGTCTTGGCGTCTCTTCATCCCATATCAGCCGCCAGGTAGCGCGACTTGAAGAGCGATTGCAGACCCGCCTGTTTTATCGCAGTACCCGCAAGGTGACGCTGACCGAAGCCGGTCAAACTTTTTTGCAGCATTGCCAGCGCCTGCAAGACGGACGTGAAGAAGCACTGCGTGCCATCGGTGATCTGGCCAGCGAACCCAAGGGCATGTTGCGCATGACCTGTGCCGTGGCCTATGGCGAACGTTTTATCGTGCCGCTGGTTACGCGCTTTATGGGGCTGTACCCGCAATTGCGGGTGGACATCGAACTGAGCAACCGGCCATTGGACCTGGTGCATGAAAGCCTGGATCTGGCGATCCGCCTGGGGCGCTTGCAGGACTCAAGACTGGTAGCCACTCGCCTGGCTCCCAGGCGCATGTATATGTGCGCCTCGCCCTCCTATCTGGAACGTTACGGGCGCCCCCATAGCCTGTCGGAATTGAGCCGGCACAATTGTCTGATTGGCAGTTCAGATCTATGGCAATTGCAGCAGGACGGCCGCGAATTTTCGCAACGGGTGCAAGGGAACTGGCGATGCAACAGTGGGCAGGCTGTACTGGATGCTGCGTTACAGGGTGTAGGGATTTGTCAGTTGCCGGACTATTACGTGCTGGAGCACTTGAAGACCGGGACGCTGGTGTCGTTGCTCGACACCCACCAGCCACCCAACACCGCCGTCTGGGCGCTGTACCCGCAACAGCGGCACTTGTCGCCCAAGGTCAGAAAGCTGGTTGATTACTTGAAGGAGGGGTTGGCCAGGCGGGAGGAATATCAGGAGAGGGAGCAGTAGTTTTTAACAGTGGGAGCGGGCTTGCTTGCGATGCAGACGACTCGGTCTGTCAGGCAAATTCAGCTGATACCATCGCGAGCAAGCCCGCTCCCACAAGAACCTCAGCAGGTTCTGATCAGCGCTTGGCCCAACGCAAACGCAACCACTCAAGGTCTTCGGGGCGGGTGACCTTGATGTTGTCCGAACGCCCTTCGATCAAACGCGGCGCCAGACCTGCCCACTCCATCGCTGAAGATTCATCGGTGATGGTTGCATCGGCCACCAGACTGTCAGCCAAAGCACGATGCAACGCCCCCAAGCGGAACATCTGCGGCGTATAGGCCTGCCAGATCAAGCTGCGATCCACGGTTTCAACCGCACGCCCCTGCTTGTCCACCCGTTTGAGCGTGTCCCGCGCTGGAACGGCTAACAAACCACCTACAGGGTCGTCAGCCAATTCACTCAGCAGCTTGTTAAGGTCTTCCCGAGACAGGTTGGGCCTCGCGGCATCATGCACCAACACCCAATCGTCATCTGCCGCGCCCTGCGCATGCAGGTGCAACAACGCGTTGAGTACCGAGTCGGCGCGCTCACGCCCGCCGTCTACCCGTACAACCCGAGGGTCGGCAGCACAAGGCAAGGACGGCCAGAAAGGATCATCAAAAGCGACACTGACCACCAGCCCCTTCAGGCCCGGGTGGTCGAGGAAACAGCTGATGCTGTGTTCCAGAATACTGCGTCCGCCCAACTGCAAATATTGTTTGGGACGGTCCGCGGCCATACGGGCACCTACACCCGCGGCAGGAATCACGGCCCAGAAGGCCGGTGACAAATGACTCATTGGGCCAACTGATAGAGGGTTTCACCCTCTTTGATCATGCCCAACTCATGGCGAGCACGTTCTTCAACGGTCTCCATGCCTTTTTTCAGCTCCAGCACTTCCGCATCCAGCACGCGGTTGCGCTCAAGCAGGATTTCGTTTTCAGCACGTTGATCGGCTATTTGCTGGGTCAGGTCAGTAACCTGCGCCAAACTGCCATTACCCACCCACAGGCGATACTGCAGGCCTGCCAGCAGCAAGAGCAAGATTAGAAACAACCAATTGGGACTGCGCATCGAATATCAGGTATCCAGTGAAAAGACAGCCATGCCGACAAACGTAAACAACGAATAATACAAAGCCTGGACGAACCAGGCTTGTATACAGAAGCATCAGATTAGTGTCAAAAGACCCGACTTGGCGAGCTTTCCGACACTACCTGCTGACTTTTTACCATTAAGTACTCAGCCGCGAAACTCGCCACGGCCGTTGTACTTGGCTTTTGCACCCAGTTGCTCTTCGATACGCAGCAATTGGTTGTACTTGGAAACGCGATCGGAACGGCACAGCGAGCCGGTCTTGATCTGGCCAGCGGCGGTACCCACGGCCAGGTCGGCAATGGTGGAATCTTCGGTTTCGCCGGAGCGGTGCGAGATCACAGCCGTGTAACCTGCAGCCTTGGCCATCTGGATGGCTTCCAGGGTTTCGGTCAGGGTGCCGATCTGGTTGAACTTGATCAGGATCGAGTTGGCGATGCTCTTGTCGATGCCTTCTTTCAGGATCTTGGTGTTGGTAACGAACAGGTCGTCGCCTACCAGCTGTACTTTCTCACCGATTTTGTCGGTCAGAATTTTCCAGCCATCCCAGTCAGACTCGTCCAGACCGTCTTCGATGGAGATGATCGGGTAACGCTGGGTCAGACCTTTGAGGTATTCAGCAAAACCTTCGGAGCTGAACACTTGGCCTTCGCCCGACAGGTTGTACTTGCCGTCTTCGTAGAATTCGCTGGCCGCGCAGTCCAGCGCCAGGGTCACGTCGGTGCCCAGGGTGTAACCGGCATTGGCGATGGCTTCGGAAATGACTTTCAGAGCATCTTCGTTGGACGCCAGGTTAGGTGCGAAACCGCCTTCGTCGCCCACTGCGGTGTTCAGGCCACGGGCCTTGAGCACTGCTTTGAGGTGATGGAAGATTTCGGTGCCCATGCGCAGCGCGTCGGAAAAGGTCTTGGCGCCAACCGGCTGAACCATGAACTCTTGAATGTCGACGTTGTTATCGGCGTGCTCGCCACCGTTGATGATGTTCATCATCGGAACCGGCATCGAGTAAACACCCGGAGTACCGTTCAGGTTGGCGATGTGTGCGTACAGCGGCAGGTCCTGGTCCTGGGCAGCAGCTTTGGCAGCAGCCAAAGACACGGCCAGGATGGCGTTGGCGCCCAGGGAGCCTTTGTTCTCAGTACCGTCCAGCGCGATCATCGCGTGGTCCAGCGCCTTTTGGTCAACCGGGTCTTTACCCAGCAGCAAATCACGAATCGGGCCGTTGATGTTGGCAACGGCTTTCAGCACGCCTTTGCCCAGGTAACGGCTTTTGTCGCCATCACGCAGTTCCAGCGCTTCACGGGAACCGGTGGAAGCACCGGACGGCGCGCAAGCGCTGCCGATGATGCCGTTGTCGAGAAGCACGTCCGCTTCCACAGTGGGATTGCCACGGGAGTCGAGAACTTCACGACCTTTGATGTCGACGATCTTTGCCATTGTTGTAAATACTCCAAAGTTGACGAAAACGACGCAGCTGAGGGAAATATTGTTATCGGCGGCAAGGGTCAAATAGCGGGCAGCCTTGCGGGCGATAAGGCTCGGGCCCTGAGGCCCGAGAAATCGTGCGGTACTTTACCGGAGAAACGAGGGTTACGCGGTTTCTATTGTCGGAAAACTTTTAACCAACTCATCCAGCGACTTCAGCTGAGCCAGGAATGGCTCCAGCTTGTCCAGGCGCAAGGCACAAGGGCCGTCGCACTTGGCGTTGTCAGGATCCGGGTGTGCTTCCAGGAACAGACCGGCCAGGCTCTGGCTGATACCAGCCTTGGCCAGGTCGGTTACCTGGGCACGACGACCACCGGCAGAGTCCGAGCGACCGCCAGGCATTTGCAGCGCATGGGTCACGTCGAAAAACACCGGGTATTCGAACTGCTTCATGATGCCGAAGCCCAGCATGTCGACAACAAGGTTGTTGTAGCCAAAGCTGGAGCCACGTTCGCAGAGGATCAACTGATCATTGCCCGCTTCTTCGCATTTGCTCAGGATGTGTTTCATTTCCTGAGGCGCAAGGAACTGGGCTTTTTTGATGTTGATCACGGCGCCGGTCTTGGCCATGGCCACGACCAGGTCAGTTTGACGCGACAGGAAAGCCGGCAACTGGATGATGTCGCAGACCTCGGCGACCACGGCCGCTTGCGCAGGCTCGTGGACGTCGGTAATCAGCGGCACACCGAAGGCGGCCTTGATGTCCTGAAAAATCCGCATGCCTTCTTCGAGGCCTGGGCCACGGTAAGAGCTGACAGATGAACGATTGGCCTTGTCGAAACTGGCCTTGAACACGTAAGGAATACCAAGCTTTTCGGTGACCCGTACGTACTCTTCGCACACCTGCATGGCCATATCACGGCTTTCCAGCACGTTCATGCCACCGAACAAGACCATTGGCTTGTCGTTGGCAATTTCGATATTGCCTACACGGATAATCTTTTGCGCCATTCTGATTACGCCTTCTTCTCGTGTTGCGCCAGTGCAGCTTTGACGAAACCGGTGAACAATGGATGGCCATCACGTGGCGTGGAGGTGAACTCCGGGTGGAACTGGCAAGCGACAAACCAAGGATGATCCGGAGCTTCAACCACTTCTACCAACGCGCCGTCACCGGAACGACCGGTCACTTTCAGGCCTGCTTCGGTCAGTTGCGGCAGCAGGTTATTGTTCACTTCATAGCGATGACGATGACGTTCAACAATCACGTCCTTGGCATAGCAATCGTGAACCAGGGAACCGGCTTGCAGCTGGCAATCCTGCGCGCCCAGACGCATGGTGCCGCCCAGGTCGGAAGTTTCGGTACGGGTTTCGACTGCACCGGTGGCGTCTTCCCACTCGGTGATCAGACCGACAACCGGATGGCCGCTGCTGCGATCGAATTCGGTGGAGTTGGCGTCTTTCCAGCCCAGCACATTACGTGCGAACTCGATAACCGCTACTTGCATGCCCAGGCAGATACCCAGGTATGGCACCTTGTTCTCGCGTGCATATTGAACGGCAGTGATCTTGCCTTCGACGCCGCGCAGACCGAAGCCGCCCGGAACCAGAATGGCATCACAGCCTTCAAGCAGCTCGGTGCCTTTGTTTTCGATGTCTTCGGAGTCGATATAGCGCAGGTTGACCTTGGTACGGTTGGAAATACCGGCGTGGCTCATCGCTTCGATCAGCGATTTGTACGCGTCCAGCAGTTCCATGTACTTGCCGACCATCGCGATGGTGACTTCGTGCTCCGGGTTCAGCTTGGCGTCGACGACCTTGTCCCATTCGGACAGGTCGGCGCTGTTGCATTCCAGGCCAAAGCGCTCAACGACGAAATCATCCAGGCCCTGAGCGTGCAGCATGCCCGGGATCTTGTAGATGGTGTCGGCGTCTTCCAGCGAAATGACAGCACGTTCCTCAACGTTGGTGAACAGCGCGATCTTGCGACGCGAAGACACATCAACGTGGTGATCGGAGCGGCAGATCAGTACGTCTGGCTGCAGGCCGATGGAACGCAGCTCTTTAACCGAGTGCTGTGTAGGTTTGGTTTTCGTTTCGCCAGCGGTGGCAATGTACGGAACCAGAGTCAGGTGCATCAGCATGGCGCGCTTGGCGCCCACTTCGATGCGCAGCTGACGGATAGCTTCGAGGAACGGTTGCGACTCAATGTCACCCACAGTGCCGCCAATCTCAACCATCGCTACGTCGGCATCGCCGGCGCCCTTGATGATCCGACGTTTGATTTCGTCGGTGATGTGCGGAATTACCTGAATGGTTGCACCCAGGTAATCACCACGGCGCTCCTTGCGCAGGACGTGTTCGTAAACGCGGCCCGTGGTGAAGTTGTTGTTCTGGGTCATGGTCGTGCGGATAAACCGCTCGTAATGGCCCAAGTCCAGGTCGGTTTCGGCGCCGTCGTGCGTGACGAACACTTCACCGTGCTGGAACGGGCTCATGGTGCCCGGATCAACGTTGATGTAGGGGTCCAGCTTCAGCATGGTGACCTTAAGTCCCCGCGCCTCCAGGATGGCTGCCAATGAAGCCGAGGCAATGCCTTTCCCCAATGAAGAAACAACACCGCCCGTGACGAAGATGTAGCGCGTCATGAAAAACCCTAGAAGTCTGCGTTAAAGCGGTCAGAGCCGCCGGGGAAAGCGAAGGAAGGCCGAAGCCCCCAATCACCAGCATTAGTCACAGTGCACCTTTCGAAAAACTGCTGCGTTGAAACAGACCGATGGAAACCACCGGTTCGATGCAAGCCACACATTTTTTTAAAATCGCCCAGCAAAGACTGCTTGGTAATCGGCAACATCTGCAATTCTGGTGAATCCACAGAAGTTGTATCAAGAAGGGAGCGTAGTCTACCGGAAACCCCCTTTCAGCTCAAACCTTGATCGCTCGAAGTTGGCAGCCACTGCAATTTCCAGCGCCCACAGGGGCTGGAGTCCAGTCCAGGGAGGTTTGCCACGGCCAATAACTGCTCATTGCGGTACAGAAGCGGCAATCTGCCACGGGCAAACAACGGAACACCTCGCTCGTTGAGCAGCCGCTTGAGATCACGATGACCGCGCTGTGCCTGCGCCATCACTTCGCCCCCTAGACGATAGCTCACTTGCAAAGGGCCATCCGGGATATCCCCGACAAAATGCACACGACCATTACCCGGCAGCGCCAGGGCCTGATCAGGACAGGGCCACAACACCGGGGCGATCGGTTGGTGCAACCATTCGCCGGCCAGCCACCAGATACGTCCACCGGCACGATGCAACTCGCCGTCTGCGAGCTTCCACACCGGCTGCGCATCGATGCGGGCATCCCGCAGGGCATCCCACCCCGCCCAATGGTCGGTGTCCGGCAATGACGTGAAGGCTGACAGCCAGTGACGCAAGGCATTGCGCTGACGGGCAGGTGACAGGCCGGCGATGGCGGTCAGTTCCAGGGAGGGCAAGCCAAGCCAGGCAAACTCGCTGGTAGAGCCCGCAGCGTGCAAATCCTGCTGGGCCAGTTCATCCAGCAAACCCTGCGCCTCGGCACAGTGCGCTGCGCTGCGGGCCATGCTGGCAGCCGCCTGGGGCCAGCGCCGAGCGAGGACCGGAAGGACTTCATGGCGCAGGAAGTTGCGGGAAAAGTCTGTCTGGCTATTGGACGGATCTTCAATCCAGCTCAGCCCTTGTGCTCGGGCATATGACTCAAGCTGGGCGCGGGACACGTCCAGCAAAGGCCGGCACAGATGTCCTGCGCCCAGGCGACGCTGGCGCGGCATGCCCGCCAGGCCGCCGACCCCCGCCCCGCGCAACAGGCGAAACAACAGGGTTTCAGCCTGGTCATCGCGATGCTGCCCGAGCAGCAGCACCTCCCCGGCACCGCTGATCGCCGCAAACGCCTGATAGCGCGCATCCCGCGCTGCACGCTCGACACTTGCGCCCGCCTGCACCTGCACGGCAATCACCTGCAAGGGCACTCCAAGCCCCTTACACAGTGCCTGACAATGGGCTGGCCACGCATCGGCCGCCGCCTGTAGGCCATGATGCACATGGACAGCGGTGATAGGCGGTAATGAGTGGGTTTTACGTAATTGAACGAGAAGGTGCAGCAGAACGGTGGAATCGAGTCCGCCGGAGAGCGCGACGTGCCAGGCCTTGGCGTTGCGCCAGGGGCCGAGGGCTTGCAGAAGTAGAGTTGACATGTCAGCCATTAAAAGCCCCTCACCCTAGCCCTCTCCCGGAGGGAGAGGGGACTGACCGCACGCGGTAGCGAGAACACCACCAATCAGCTCCCTCTCCCTCCGGGAGAGGGTTGGGGTGAGGGCCGGTTTTAATCAGGTATCAGAGACCGTAGCTCATCAAACGATCATAACGACGTTTGAGCAGGGCTTCGTGATCCAGCTTCTTGAGCATGTCGAGCTGGGAAATCAGATCGGCACGAATGCTCGCAGAAGCCGCAGCCGGGTCACGGTGCGCGCCGCCCAATGGCTCGCCAATCACCTTGTCGACGATGCCCAGGCCTTTCAGACGTTCTGCAGTGATACCCATGGCTTCAGCTGCGTCCGGCGCTTTTTCGGCGGTTTTCCACAGAATCGAGGCGCAACCTTCCGGCGAGATCACCGCGTAGGTCGAGTACTGCAGCATGTTCAACTGGTCGCACACGCCAATGGCCAATGCACCGCCCGAACCGCCTTCGCCGATAACGGTGGCGATGATAGGGGTTTTCAGGCGCGACATGACGCGCAGGTTCCAGGCAATGGCTTCGCTCTGGTTGCGCTCTTCGGCGTCGATACCCGGGTAAGCACCCGGCGTGTCGATAAAGGTCAGGATCGGCATCTTGAAGCGCTCGGCCATTTCCATCAGACGGCAGGCCTTGCGGTAGCCTTCAGGGCGCGGCATACCGAAGTTGCGTCGTACCTTTTCACGCACTTCACGGCCTTTCTGATGACCAATCACCATCACTGGCTGATCGTCCAGACGGGCAATACCGCCAACAATGGCAGCGTCATCGGCAAAGTGGCGGTCGCCATGCAGCTCATCGAACTCGGTGAAGATGTGATCGATGTAGTCCAGCGTGTAGGGACGACGCGGGTGACGGGCCAAACGGGCAATCTGCCAGCTGGTCAGCTTGCCGAAAATATCTTCAGTCAGCGTTTTGCTTTTGTCTTGCAGACGAGAGATTTCATCACTGATATTCAGCGAGTTGTCATTACCAACCAAGCGCAACTCTTCGATTTTGGCTTGCAGGTCAGCAATCGGCTGTTCGAAATCAAGAAAATTCGGGTTCATAAGCATCCGTCTTGGGTCGGCGGCAAAGCATGCCAGAGGGTCTGAAACCCAGCAATTGCTGGCGTTTCTAACCGAGCTGGGGCAGCCGGTTGATCTGTATCGCGCCTACCTTAAGGGACAGGCGCTCTCAGGTCGAGATTAAAAATTCAGGTCGAGGTCAGGGCGCAGCTATGGCCCCTGACCGTCAACGGTATTGGAGGAAGACGTTGTCTCGCCCGAACTGGTCACGCAGGGCTTGAATCAAGCTGTCTGCCGGATCGATCCGCCAGGTCTCGCCAAACTGCAACATGGCCTTGGCCTCTTCGCCCGTGTACTCCATGGTGACAGGGCAGGCTCCGCGATGTTTTTTCAGCAACTCGCCCAGATTACGCAACTGATCACCCTTGAGCGCGTCCCGGTTCACTTTCAGGCGCAAGCTCTCGGCCAGACTGGTGCGTGCATCTTCCATGCTCATCACCCGTTTGACCCGCAGGCGCAGGCCACCGGAGAAGTCGTCATTGCTGACTTCACCTTCGACCACCACCATCGCATCAGTCTGCAACAGCGACTGCGCCGAATGAAACGCCTCGGCAAACAACGACGCTTCAATGCGCGCCGAACGGTCATCGAGAGTGATAAAGCCCATCTTGTCGCCTTTTTTGTTCTTCATCACCCGCAACGCGATAATCATCCCGGCAACGGTCTGGGTATCACGGGCTGGCTTGAGATCAATAATGCGCTGGCGGGCAAAGCGGCGGATCTCGCCCTCGTACTCGTCAATCGGATGGCCGGTCAGGTACAGGCCCAGAGTGTCCTTCTCGCCTTTGAGTCGCTCCTTGAGCGTCAGTTCCCTGGCCTTGCGGTGGTGGGCATAGACGTCCGCATCAGCCTCGACAAACAACCCGCCAAACAGGTCGGCGTGCCCGCTGTCATGGGTGCGCGCAGTTTGTTCGGCTGCCTTGATCGCTTCTTCCAGCGCCGACAGCAACACCGCACGGTTCTGGTCGATGTTGGCTTGCCAGGCCTTGGGCTCGTCATGGAAAAACGGCCCCAGGCGGTCAAGGGCACCGCTGCGGATCAGGCCATCAAGAGTACGCTTGTTGATACGTTTGAGGTCAACCCGGGCGCAGAAATCGAACAAATCCTTGAACGGGCCGTCCTGACGCGCCTCGGTAATGGCCTCGACAGGCCCCTCGCCCACCCCCTTGATCGCCCCCAGGCCATAAATGATCCGGCCTTCATCGTTCACCGTGAACTTGAACTCCGAGGCATTCACATCCGGCGCATCGAGACGCAGCTTCATGCTGCGAATCTCTTCGATCAGGATCACCACCTTGTCGGTGTTGTGCATATCCGCCGACAGTACCGCGGCCATAAATGGCGCCGGGTAGTGGGTTTTCAGCCAGGCGGTCTGGTACGACACCAGGCCGTAGGCAGCGGAGTGGGATTTGTTGAAACCGTAACCGGCGAATTTTTCCACCAGGTCGAAAATGTTACCGGCCAGGTCAGCGTCAATATTGTTATTGGCGCAACCTTCAATAAAGCCACCGCGCTGCTTGGCCATTTCTTCAGGTTTTTTCTTACCCATGGCCCGACGCAGCATGTCTGCGCCGCCGAGGGTATACCCGGCCATGACCTGGGCAATCTGCATCACCTGTTCCTGATACAGGATGATGCCGTAAGTGGGTGCCAATACCGGCTTGAGGCCTTCGTACTGATAATCGGAGTGCGGGTACGCCAGTTCGGCACGGCCGTGCTTACGGTTGATAAAGTCATCAACCATGCCTGACTGCAGCGGCCCTGGACGGAACAGGGCCACCAGTGCGATCAAGTCTTCCAGGCAGTCGGGTTTGAGCTTTTTGATCAGCTCTTTCATACCGCGCGACTCGAGCTGGAACACCGCGGTGGTTTCGGCCTTTTGCAGCAACTGGTAGGTCGGCTTGTCGTCCAGCGGGATAAAGGCGATATCCAGCGGTGGCTCGTCGACCTTGGCGCGATCGCGGTTGATGGTTTTCAACGCCCAGTCGATCACTGTCAGGGTCCGCAGACCGAGGAAGTCGAACTTCACCAGGCCAGCAGACTCAACGTCATCCTTGTCGAACTGGGTAACCAGACCACCACCCTCTTCGTCGCAGTAAATCGGCGAGAAGTCAGTCAGTTTGGTCGGTGCGATCACCACACCACCGGCGTGCTTGCCGACGTTACGTACAACGCCTTCAAGCTTGCGGGCCATTTCCCAGATTTCGGCCGCTTCTTCATCGACCTTGATAAAGTCGCGCAGGATTTCCTCCTGCTCGAAGGCTTTTTCCAGGGTCATACCGACTTCAAACGGAATCATCTTCGACAGACGATCCGCCAGGCCGTAGGACTTGCCCTGCACCCGCGCCACGTCACGGATTACCGCCTTGGCGGCCATCGAACCGAAAGTGATGATCTGGCTTACCGCGTTGCGTCCGTATTTTTCGGCCACATACTCGATTACCCGGTCGCGACCATCCATGCAGAAGTCGACGTCGAAGTCGGGCATCGATACCCGTTCCGGGTTAAGGAATCGTTCGAACAGGAGGTCGTATTCCAGCGGATCAAGGTCGGTGATCTTCTGTACATAGGCCACCAGCGAGCCGGCACCCGACCCCCGGCCCGGCCCTACCGGTACGCCATTGCTCTTGGCCCACTGAATAAAGTCCATCACGATCAGGAAGTAACCCGGGAACCCCATCTGGATGATGATATCCAGTTCGAAATTCAGCCGGTCGACATACACCTGACGCTTGGTGTCGTAATCCTCGGTGGTGTCTTTGGGCAGCAGAACGCTCAGGCGCTCTTCCAGGCCGTCAAATGACACCTTGCGGAAATATTCATCGATGGTCATGCCATCAGGGATCGGGAAGTTGGGCAAAAAGTGAGTGCCCAGCTTTACTTCGATATTGCAGCGTTTGGCAATTTCAACCGTGTTTGCCAAAGCATCAGGCAAGTCACTGAACAGCTCGGCCATTTCCTCGGCGCTTTTCAGATACTGCTGATCGCTGTAATTCTTGGAGCGACGCGGGTCGTCCAGTGCCCGGCCCTCACCAATGCAGACGCGGGTTTCGTGAGCCTCAAAGTCCTGTTGCCTGATAAAGCGCACATCGTTGGTTGCCACCAGCGGCGCGCCGATCTTGTCTGCCAGGGCCACAGCCGCATGCAGATGCTCTTCGTCATTGGGACGCTTGGTACGCTGCACTTCGATATAGAAGCGGTCAGGGAACACCGTCATCCATTCTCGGGCCAGGGTCTCGGCTTCTTCAGTGTTGCCACTGATCAGCGCGACACCGATCTCGCCCTCTTTCGCAGCCGACAGCATGATCAGGCCATCGGCGGCCTCGGCTACCCACTCGCGCTCGATGATGACCTGGCCATTGCGCTGGCCATCGATGTAACCACGGGAGATCAGCTCGGTCAGGTTGCGATAGCCCAACGGGTTCATCGCCAACAGGCTGATACGGCTGAGGGGGTTTTCAGGGTCCTTGTTCGACAGCCACAGGTCTGCACCACTGATCGGCTTGATGCCGCCGCCCATGGCCGCCTTGTAGAACTTGACCAGGGAGCACATGTTGTTCTGATCGGTCACCGCGACAGCGGGCATATTCATGCCGGCCAGAGTTTTGATCAGCGGTTTGATCCGCACCAGGCCATCGACCAGGGAGTATTCAGTGTGCAGGCGCAGGTGAACGAATGAAGCCGGCATGGTGATCCTGTCTATAAGCTTTGAGAAACAACAAGGCCCGGATTGTACCGGGCCTTGGCAAAAACATCAGCCTTATGGCTAAAGGCCTTCAAGGGCCTCGTAAGCACGACGCACCGGACCAAACGAACGGCGATGTATCGGTGTAGGCCCCAGGCGCTCGAGGGCTGCAAGATGAACGGCCGTTGGGTAACCCTTGTGCCCGCCAATGCCATAGCCAGGGTACTGCAGCTCGAATGCAGCCATTTCGCGGTCACGGCTGACCTTGGCCAGAATCGATGCCGCGGCAATTGCCGGTACCTTGCTATCGCCCTTGACCACGGCCTCGGCTGGCATGGCCAGCTTGGGGCAACGATTACCGTCGATCATGGCCAGTTTCGGGGTAATGCTCAGTCCTTCAACAGCGCGCTGCATGGCCAGCATGGTGGCGTGCAGAATGTTCAGCTCGTCGATTTCTTCGACTTCGGCCCGGGCAATGCACCAGCTCAGTGCTTTTTCACGAATTTCGTCGAAGAGCTTTTCGCGACGGGCTTCAGTGAGCTTTTTCGAATCATTGAGCCCGGCGATAGGCCGATTGGGGTCGAGAATCACGGCGGCCGTTACCACGGCACCGCACAAGGGGCCACGACCCACTTCATCGACACCCGCCACGAGGTCTTCGACCAGATTGAAGTCCAAGCCGATTTGCATGGTTACTTTACTCATTTGGATTGTGCAATCAGGCCCAGTACCGCTTTGGCGGCCTGATTGGAAGCGTCGAGACGCAAGGTGCGATGAATTTCGTCAAAGCCGCGGGTCTGCTCTTCACCACCCTCAAGCAAAGGCAGCAAGGTGCGGGCCAGTGCCTCAGGCGTGGCTGCATCCTGCAACAGCTCGGGCACCAGCATGCGCTGGGCCAGCAAGTTGGGCAGCGACACATACGGGCTTTTGACCAGACGCTTGAGAATCCAGAACGTGAGACGCGCAAGACGATAAGCCACCACCATCGGCCGCTTGTACAGCAAGGCTTCAAGAGTGGCCGTGCCCGATGCGATCAGGACCGCATCACAGGCCGCTAGCGCGAGGTGCGACTGGCCGTCGAGCAAGGTCAGCGGCAAGTCGCGCCCCACCAGCAACTGTTCGATCTGCTCACGACGCGCTGCGCTCGCGCAAGGCAACACAAAGCGCACATCAGGGCGAGCTTGGCGGATTATTTGCGCGGCATCGAGAAACAACCCGCCAAGCTTGCCAACTTCACCACCACGACTACCCGGCATCAAGGCGACCAACGGCCCGTCAGGCAGGCCCAACTCGGCGCGCGCACCGGCCTTGTCGGCCTCAAGAGGAATGGTGTCTGCCAGCGAATGCCCGACAAAACGCACGGGCACACCGTGCTCTTCGTAAAAGCGCGCCTCGAATGGCAGCAACGTCAGCATCAAATCGCAACCTTCGCGGATTTTCAGCACGCGCTTCTGCCGCCACGCCCACACGGACGGGCTCACATAATGCACGGTCTTGATCCCGGCACGACGCAATTGAAGTTCGATATTGAGGGTGAAATCGGGGGCGTCGATGCCGATAAACACGTCGGGCTTTTCGGCGATCAGGGTCTGAACCAACAGCTTGCGGCGCTTGAGCAATTCACGCAGGCGACCCAGCACTTCAACCAGGCCCATCACCGACAGACGTTCCATCGGGAAGTAGGAGCTCATGCCCTCTGCTTCCATCAATGGACCACCCACGCCGATAAATTCGATATCAGAATGCTGGGCCTTGAGTGCCCGCATCAACCCCGAACCCAATATGTCGCCCGAGGCCTCACCCGCTACCAGCGCGATACGCAATCTGGCCATGACTAGCGCGTGATGCCGCGAGTGGAAGAGCGAATGGACTCTACAAACATGGCAACTTCCGGGAACTGCGCAGCAGGCTCGGCCAATTCTGCAAGCGCCTGATCAACAGTCAACCCCTGGCGGTAAACCACCTTGTAGGCACGACGCAAGGCATGGATGGCATCGTCACTGAAGCCGCGACGACGCATGCCTTCGAAGTTCATGCTGCGTGCTTCGGCAGGGCTGCCAAACACGGTTACAAATGCAGGAACGTCCTTGCCAATGGCAGTGCCCATGCCCGAAAAGCTGTGCGCACCGATGTGGCAGAACTGATGGACCAGGGTAAAACCGGACAGGATGGCCCAGTCACCCATGTGCACATGGCCTGCCAACGCAGAGTTATTGACCAGGATGCAATGATTGCCAATAACGCTGTCATGGCCGATATGGGCATAGGCCATTACCAGGTTGTGATCACCCAGCGTGGTTTCAGAGCGGTCCTGAATGGTGCCGCGATGAATGGTGACACCTTCACGAATCACGTTGTGGTCACCGATCACCAGGCGAGTTTCCTCACCCTTGTACTTCAGATCAGGGGTGTCCTCGCCTACCGAAGAAAACTGGTAGATGCGATTGTGCTTACCGATCCTGGTTGGGCCCTTGAGAATCACATGCGGCCCAATCACAGTCCCCTCGCCGATTTCCACACCAGCGCCGATGATCGACCAAGGGCCGACCTCGACGTCGTCGGCCAAAATGGCCGTCGGATCGATGATTGCGCGAGGGTCAATCAAACTCATAGTTTGCGTTCCGCACAAATGATTTCAGCCGAGCATACCGGCTTGCCGTCAACCGTTGCCTGGCACTCGAACTTCCAGATGGAACGCTTGCAGCTCAAGAACTTGGCCTCAAGGATCAGTTGATCACCTGGCAGCACAGGCTGACGAAAGCGTAGCTTGTCGGAACCTACGAAGTAATAAAGTGTACCGTCAGCCGGCTTGAGGTCCATCATCTTGAAACCAAGGATGCCGGCTGCCTGAGCCATGGCCTCGATGATCAACACGCCCGGCATGATCGGGTGGGCCGGGAAGTGACCGTTGAAAAAAGGCTCATTGATGCTGACATTCTTGTAGGCACGAATGCGCTTGTTCTCGACATCCAGATCCACCACTCGGTCCACCAGCAGGAACGGGTAACGGTGGGGCAGATATTCGCGAATCTCGTTGATGTCCATCATTTCGTGGGGAAGCCTGTAATAAAGATTGGGCGCGCGCGACTAAGGCGCGCTCCTCTAGCAAATCAAGGAAGCAAACCAATGGCTCTGCACGCTTGATATGGAAATTGTATTAACCTTTTGAAGAAGCTTTACCGCCGGGGGTCACTTACCGACGTGCTTTTCCAGTTGTTTCAATCGCCGGGCGATATCGTCCAGCTGACGAATACGTGCCGCACTTTTGCGCCACTCGGCGGCCGGCTGCATCGCGGTACCGGAAGAGTAGGCGCCAGGCTCGGTAATCGAGTGGGTCACCATTGTCATGCCAGTCAAGAATACATTGTCACAAATTTCAATGTGCCCCACCAAACCGACACCACCTGCCAGCATGCAGTGCTTGCCGATCTTGGTGCTGCCCGAGATCCCGACACATGCGGCCATGGCCGTATGGTCACCGACCTGAACGTTGTGCGCGATCTGGATCTGGTTATCCAGCTTGACCCCATTACCGATTACGGTATCGGCCAGGGCGCCGCGGTCGATGGCCGTGTTGACACCGATTTCGACATCATCACCAATGGTCACACCACCGATTTGCGCGATTTTTTGCCACACGCCTTTTTCGTTGGCAAAACCAAAGCCTTCACCGCCCAGCACTGCGCCCGACTGAATGACCACACGCTTGCCGATACGAACATCGTGATAAAGCGTCACGCGTGGAGCCAGCCAGCCGCCTTCACCGATTTCGCAACGCGCCCCGATAAAGCAATGAGGGCCCACCGTGACACCGGCAGCGATGCGCGCACCGCTTTCGATGACGGCAAACGCACCAATGCTCGCCGCAGGGTCAACCACCGCGTCAGCAGCAATCACTGCCGATGGATGAACGCCGGCAGTGGCTTTGGGCTTGGGATCAAACAGATGGGAAATCCGCGCATAAGCCAGGTAAGGATCCGGCACAACCAGGGCATCACCGGGATACTCTTCGGCGTCAGCAGCCTTGAGCAATACAGCTCCGGCCTGGCAGTCGACAAGGAATTTTCGGTACTGGGGGTTGGCCAGAAAGCTCAACTGAGCTGGGCCAGCCTCTTGTAAAGTGGCTAGCCCAGTGATTTCTTTCTCCGCAGAGCCACGCAAGGTGGCCCCGAGGAACTCGGCCAATTGGCCGAGTTTTATAGTCGCAGTCATAATTACTTCAGCTGATTCATGCGCTCGATAACTTGGCGAGTGATGTCGTACTGAGGTTTAACATCAATCACAGCACCACGCTCGAACACCAGGTCAAAGGCGCCTTTTTTGATGACTTCTTCAACAGCGCTGTCCAGTTTCGGCTTCAGCTGTTTCAGCATTTCACGGTCAGCAACGGCTTTGGCTTCGTTCAGTTCCTTGGACTGGAACTGGAAGTCACGGGCCTTTTGCTTGAATTCAAGCTCCAGACGCTCACGCTCGCCCTGCTGCATCTTGTCGCCGCCTTTTACCAGACGGTCCTGAATACCCTTGGCGCTGCTTTCCAGGCTTTTGAGCTTGGTCAGTTGCGGGCCAAATTTCTTCTCGGCATCTACGGCGTAACGCTTGGCGGCATCCGATTCAAGCAATGCCATCTGATAGTTCAGCACGGCAATTTTCATGTCGGCGAAAGCCGGGCCAGCCACTAGAACCGAAGCCAGGAGAACCAATTGAGTCAACTTACGCACGATGCACTCCTAAAAAATCCGTTGTCTGTATCTGAAGTCAGGCTTTAGAAAGTCTGGCCGAGGGAGAATTGGAACACTTGAGTGTCGGCATCATCCGGTTTCTTGATCGGCATGGCCAAGCTGAAACTCAGCGGGCCAAGCGCAGTCACCCAGGTCACACCAACACCCACAGAGCTGGCCAGGTTGCTGAAGCCGATATCGCAATCCTTGGTATCGCCCTTGCAGTTGGTGTCGAACACGTTACCCACATCCCAGAACACGGAGGTGCGCAGGGAACGCTGGTCTTTGACGAACGGCATAGGGAACAACACTTCCACACCACCCTGGATCAGCACGTTACCACCGAATGGCAGTGGATCCTGATCCGGGTCGGCGATGGTGCCTACGTTACCGGTTACACCAGCACCACGGCTTGGGGTGCTGCGTGGGCCCAGAGCGCTGTCCTTGAAGCCACGTACCGAGTTGAAGCCACCCGCGTAATAGTTTTCATAGAACGGCAGGCCTTCGGTGGAACCATAGCCATCACCATAGCCCAACTCGGTGTGCAGGCGCATGGTGTAGGTGTCTGTCAACGGCTGGAACAGCTGGGCACGGTAGTCCAGCTTGTAGAACTGCAGGTCGCTGCCTGGAATGGTGGTTTCAAACACCAGGCTCTGCGAGCTGCCGCGAGTCGGCAATACGCCTTTGTTCAGGGTCGATTCAGACCAGCCGACCGATGCCTTGAAGTTGAGGTACTTGTCGCCTTCACGGTTTACGAAGTCGAAAATCTCGTCAACGGTGTACTGGCCGGTGCTGATTTCATCCTGCTGCACAGTCAGGCCATAGGTCAGGCGCGATGTGTCGCTGATCGGGTAGCCCATGGTGATACCAGCACCCAGGCTGTCCACCGAGTAGTTTGCTACGTCAACGTCGAGGTCTTTGTAGTCGGTAGTACGGTAGAAAGCGTTGTAACCCAGGCTCACACCATCAGCTGTCCAGTACGGATCGACATAGCTGAAGTTGTAGCGGCTCTGGTATTCGCTGCGGGTCAGGCCAATGCTGACCTTGTTGCCCGTACCCAGGAAGTTGTTCTGGGTAATCGAACCGCCCAGGATCAAACCTGCGCTCTGGGCAAAACCGACGCTGGCGGTAATGGAACCCGACGCCTGCTCTTCTACTGCATAGTTCACGTCAACCTGATCGTCAGTGCCTGGCACTGCCGGAGTCTCGACGTTGACTTCCTTGAAGAAGCCCAGACGCTCAAGGCGGACCTTGGACTGGTCAATCAGGTAAGTCGATGCCCAGCCACCTTCCATCTGGCGCATTTCGCGACGCAGCACTTCGTCAGCCGACTTGGTGTTGCCGCGGTAGTTGATGCGGTTGACGTAAGCACGCTTGCCCGGATCGACCACAAAGGTGATGGCCACGGTGTGATCTTCAGGGTTTGGCTGAGGTACGCCGTTGACGTTGGCGAAGGTATAGCCCTCGTTACCCAGACGACGGGTGATCAGCTCCGAGGTGGTGGTCATCAGCTTGCGCGAGAACACCTGGCCCGGCTGAACAAGCAGCAGCGACTTGATCTGATCTTCCGGAACCTTGAGGTCACCGCTCAGTTTCACTTCGCCAACATTGTATTTTTCGCCTTCATTCACGTTTACGGTGATGTAGACGCTTTTCTTGTCAGGCGTGATCGATACCTGGGTCGAAGCAATATCCATATTGATATAGCCGCGATCGAGGTAGTAGGAGCGCAGACGCTCAAGGTCACCCGACAGTTTTTCACGTGCGTACTTGTCGTCGTTCTTGAAGAACGACAGCCAGTTCGTGGTCTTGAGTTCAAACAGGTCAACCAGGTCGGACTCAGGGAAAACCGTGTTGCCCACCACGTTGATGTGCTGGATCGCGGCAACCGTGCCCTCGTTGATATTGACCTTCAAGGCAACCCGGTTACGCGGCTCGGGCACCACTTCGGTGTCTACCGTCGCCGAGTAGCGGCCCTGGGCAACATACTGGCGTTGCAGTTCGTTGCGCACGCCTTCAAGGGTGGCGCGCTGGAAGATTTCACCTTCGGCCAGGCCCGACTGTTTAAGACCTTTCATAAGGTCATCAGTGGAGATCGCCTTGTTGCCGTCAATGGTGATGCTGGAGACGGAAGGACGTTCGACAACCGTGATAACAAGCACATTGCCATCACGACCCAGTTGGATGTCCTGAAAGAACCCGGTTTTGAACAACGCACGAGTGGATTCCACCAGACGGCGGTCATCCGCTACTTCACCCACGTTCAGAGGCAACGCGCCAAACACGCTACCGGCGGAAACCCGCTGGAGGCCGTTGACACGGATATCAGAGATAGTGAAGGACTCGGCGTGAACTTCGGCGATCATCAGTACGGCGAGAACCGCAGTTAGCAGCAGACGTTTCATGAAGTCCTTTCTTATTCCAACTGGCAATAAACAAACTGCCGCAAAATGCGGCAGATTCGCAATTCAGCGAAGCGTTTACAGACGGCCCAGATCGTTGATCAAGGCAAGTAACATCACCCCGACCACCAAGCTGATACCGATCTGCATTCCCCAACCCTGCACCCGATCCGACAAGGGGCGACCACGCACCCACTCGATCAGATAAAACAACAAATGTCCCCCATCCAGTACAGGTATGGGCAACAAATTCAGAACCCCGAGGCTGATACTCAGATAAGCCAGGAAATTCAGGAAATCAGCAACACCCGACTGGGCAGAAGCGCCCGCCACTTTAGCAATGGTTATCGGTCCACTCAAGTTTTTTACCGAGAGCTCGCCGAACAACATTTTCTTGAGTGAGTCGAGCGTCAATATGCTCATGGTCCAGGTGCGTTTGGCCCCCTCCCCGATTGCCGCGAGCGGGCCATAGCTGACTTCACGGATCATCGATGGTGGCCAGTCGACACCTTTGACGCCGGCCCCCAGATAACCGGTTGCTGCCTTGCCTTCGCCACGCGCAGCCAGCGTGACCGGAATCTCTACCGGCACACCGTCGCGCTCGACATGCAAAACAATACGGGCTTGCGGATGTACCCGCACCCAGTCCACGACCTGCTGCCAGTCCTTGACCGGCTGATCGTCGATGGCCAGCAGCTTGTCACCGGTTTTAAGCCCGGCAGCCTGGGCAGGGCCTTTAGGGTCGAGTTCTGCCAGAACGGCTGGCAACTCGGGACGCCATGGGCGAATCCCCAACGACTTGATCGGATCCGGCTCATCAGCGCCCTTGAGCCAGTCTTTCAATACCAACTGACGGGACGTTTCAGCCGTTGTACCCGGCTCACGCACCACCACCTGCAACGAACCGCTTTCGCCCAGACGGCGAACCAGCTGCAGGTTGACGTTTGACCAGCCCGTGGTTGGCTCGCCATCAATGGAGACGATTTCCTGACCGGCAGTCAGCCCGGCCTGAGCCGCCAGGCTGCCGCTTTCCACTGCACCGATGACCGGCCGCACCTGCTGGCTGCCCATCATTGCCAGCACCCAGAAGAACGCCATGGCCAACATGAAGTTGGCAATTGGCCCGGCCGCAACGATGGCAATGCGCTGGCCTACGGTCTTGCGGTTAAACGATTGATCGCGCTGCTCGGCGGGCACTTCGCCTTCGCGCTCATCGAGCATCTTGACGTAGCCACCCAACGGAATGGCAGCAACTACAAACTCGGTGCCCTGGCGGTCATGCCAGCGGAGCAGAGGCGTACCGAAGCCCACGGAGAAGCGCAGAACCTTGACGCCACAACGGCGCGCCACCCAAAAGTGACCGAATTCATGAAAAGTGACCAGCACACCCAATGCCACCAGGGTGCCAACAATCATATAGAGCGCACTCATCTACTTTCTCCGCGATTCTGTCCGGTTCCGGCTCACATCACTTTCAGCCGTTACGACTCAACCACTGTTCAGCCAGCATCCGGGCTTTGCTATCTGCGGCAAATACCGCTTCCAATTCGTCGACGGCCACAACGGGCTCGCTGTTCAATACGTCTTCGATAATACGCGCGATCTGCGGATAACGGATTCGCCCGTCCAAAAAGGCGGCCACGGCAACTTCGTTTGCCGCATTGAGCATCGCTGGCGCGCTATTGCCCGCCATGGCAGCCTCGCGAGCCAGACGCAAACAAGGGAAGCGTTGCTCGTCAGGGCGCTGGAAGTCCAGCCGCGCCACTGCAAACAGGTCCAACGGCGCAACACCCGAGTCAATCCGCTCAGGCCAGGCCAGGGCATTGGCAATCGGCGTACGCATATCGGGGTTGCCCAACTGGGCCAGCACCGAGCCATCCACATAATCGACCAGCGAGTGAATCACGCTTTGCGGATGGATCACCACCTCGACCTGTTCCGGGCGTGCATCAAACAGCCAGCAGGCCTCGATCAGCTCCAGGCCTTTGTTCATCATGCTGGCCGAATCAACCGAAATCTTGCGCCCCATCGACCAATTGGGATGAGCACAGGCTTGATCCGGCGTGACGTGTTCAAGCTCTGCCAGCGGCGTCTCACGGAATGGACCACCAGAGGCTGTCAGCAAAATCCGACGAACACCGACATTACCCAGGCCACGGGAAAAGTCCCGGGGCAAGCACTGGAAAATCGCGTTGTGTTCGCTGTCGATGGGCAGCAATACCGAACCGCTGCGACGCACGGCCTGCATAAACAGGTCGCCGGTCATCACCAACGCTTCTTTGTTGGCCAGCAGGATCTTCTTGCCGGCATTGACCGCCGCCAGTGTCGGGCGCAGGCCTGCGGCACCGACAATTGCCGCCATCACCGAATCCACTTCAGGAGCCGACGAAACCTGACACAACCCCTCCTCACCTACCAATACTTCGGTATTGAGCCCGGCTGCGCGCAAATCCGCCTGTAACTGGCTGGCAGCACGCTCATCCGGCACCACGGCAACCTGCGGCCGGTGCTTGATGCACAAGGCCAGCAGTTCGGCGAGACGGCTGTAGCCTGTCAGGGCAAAGGCCTGATAGCGGTCAGGGTGACGCGCAATAACATCCAGGGTGCTCAGGCCAATGGAACCCGTAGCCCCCAGAACAGTAATCTGTTGTGGACGGCTCATGAAGCCGCCATCCACAGCAATACAGCAAATACCGGGATCGCCGCCGTCAGGCTGTCGATACGATCCAGTACACCACCATGGCCCGGCAGCAGGTTACTGCTGTCTTTGACCCCGGCCTGGCGTTTGAACATGCTTTCCGTGAGGTCGCCCACCACCGAAATCAGGACGATCACAGCAGCGCCCAGCAGTGCAACAAACATCTGCGAAGCGCTCCAGTCACGCACTATACCCACGACCGCGGTGATCAGCAGGCTGAGCAACAGACCGCCAAATACACCTTCCCAGCTTTTGCCCGGACTGACCTTGGGGGCAAGCTTGCGCTTGCCGAATTTGCGCCCGGAAAAATAGGCACCAATATCTGCGCCCCATACCAGAACCATCACCGCCATGATCAGCCAGTTGCCCAGCGGCATCGCCTTGATCAGGACCAGCCCTTGCCAGGCCGGCAGCAGGATCAACAGACCGATCACCAGCCTGGCCGCAATACTCGACCAGTGCGCAGCCGATTGCGGAAAGGTCAGCACCAGAAAGGTCGCTGTCGCCCACCACAACACCGCCGCGCCCAGCACCCAGGGCGCCAGATCGGGGAATATATGCAGCCCCAACAGCAGCGCGGCCACTACTACAGCAAACAGCACCCGTGCACCTTGCGCCTCAAAGCCGGCAAGACGCGCCCACTCCCAGGCACCCAGGGTCACGACCAGGCCAATAAACAGCGCAAAGCCGCTGCCCTCGAGCAGGAAAAAGCCGCACAAGGCTATTGGCAGCAAGATAAGTGCAGTGATGATTCTTTGTTTAAGCATTAAATCCGGGCTCCAGCCTCAACCTGCTCGCTCGTTTTACCGAAGCGGCGCTGGCGAGAAGCGAAATCAGCCAATGCGTGCTGCATGGCCTCGTGTTTGAAGTCCGGCCAGAACAGGTCGGAGAAGTACAACTCGGAATAGGCCAGCTGCCACAGCAAGAAATTGCTGATGCGGTGCTCGCCACCGGTGCGGATACACAGATCGGGCAATGGCAGATCACCCGTTACCAGACAGGTTTGCAGCAAACCCGGAGTGATATCCTCCGGCTGCAAGTGCCCTGTCTGGACTTGACGCGCCAACTGCTGCGCGGCCTGCGCGATATCCCACTGGCCACCGTAATTGGCGGCAATCTGCAAGACAAAGCGGCCTTCGCCCACTGTCATTGCTTCCGCTTCACGCATCGCCTTTTGCAAATCGGGATGAAAGCGCGAGCGGTCGCCAATGATCCGCAGGCTGATCTCGTTTTCGTTGAGGCGCTTGGCCTCACGACGCAGCGCCCTGAAAAACAGGTCCATCAAGGCACTGACTTCAGCGGCGGGCCGCTGCCAGTTTTCACTGGAAAACGCGAACAGGGTCAGTACCTCGACCCCGGCCCCGGCACACACTTCAATGACCGCGCGAACTGCATCCACACCCGCTTTATGCCCGGCAACACCTGGCAGAAAGCGTTTTTTTGCCCAGCGATTATTACCGTCCATGATGATCGCGACATGTCGCGGAACAGATGACGGGTCAGCCTGCTTCGTCTTTTCCATAAAACGCCCTGACCCTTATACGGCCATCAGGTCCGCTTCTTTCTGCTTGGTGGCAACTTCGATATCCGCCACGGCCTTGTCGGTCAGCTTCTGGATATCATCAGCAGCACGACGCTCTTCGTCTTCGCTGATTTCCTTTTCCTTGACCAGGTCTTTCAATTGGCTCAAGGCGTCGCGACGGATATTGCGCACGGCAATACGGGCATCTTCAGCTGCATCACGGGCCTGCTTGGCGAAAACCTTGCGGGTTTCTTCAGTCAGGGCCGGCATGGAGATCAGCAGCAGCTCACCCAGGTTGGTCGGGTTCAGGTTCAGACCGGCGCTCTGGATGGCCTTGTCGACTGCGCCCAGCATGTTGCGCTCGAACGCTACAACTTGAAGGGTGCGGGAGTCTTTGACGGTGATGTTGGCGACCTGGCTGATCGGAGTATCCGAGCCATAGTAAGGCACCATCACGCTGCCCAGAATGCTCGGGTGAGCCTTGCCGGTACGGATCTGGCCAAATGCATGGGCCAGGGATTCCAGCGACTTCTGCATACGCGTTTGAGCGTCTTTCTTGATTTCGTTGATCATTGTTGACCTTCCTCGATCAGAGTACCTTCAGCGCCGCCATGGACAATATTAAGCAGGGCGCCGGGCTTGTTCATATTAAATACACGCAATGGCATTTTATGGTCGCGGCACAGACAGATGGCCGTCAGGTCCATAACACCCAGTTTGCGATCCAGTACTTCATCGTAAGTCAGATGATCGAACTTCTCGGCATGCGGGTCTTTGAATGGATCTGCGGTGTACACGCCGTCAACCTTGGTTGCCTTGAGCACGACATCAGCGTCGATTTCAATGGCACGCAAGCATGCTGCCGAATCCGTCGTGAAGAAAGGATTACCGGTGCCTGCAGCGAAAATCACCACATCCTTGGCATTCAGGTGGCGCATGGCCTTGCGACGATCGTAATGATCGGTCACACCAACCATGGAAATGGCCGACATAACGATGGCGGAGATATTCGCACGTTCCAGCGCATCGCGCATGGCCAGGGCGTTCATCACGGTAGCCAGCATGCCCATATGGTCGCCAGTCACACGATCCATACCGGCGGCGCTCAATGCAGCACCACGGAACAGGTTGCCACCACCAATCACCAGTCCTACCTGAACGCCGATGCCGACCAGTTGGCCCACTTCCAGCGCCATGCGGTCGAGCACCTTGGGATCGATCCCGAACTCTTCAGAGCCCATCAGGGCTTCGCCGCTTAGCTTGAGTAGAATGCGTTTATAGCGAGCTTGATAACCACTGCCCTGCTGAGCCATTGCGAATCTCTCCTGCCGCGTTTTATAGATAATCTGTGCGAGGTCATTTTTCAACCCGCGCTTGTTCTAGCTGTGGCACTGCACAGCAGCACCATCGGAACACGATTTTGCAAACCGGTTCCGCCGAGAAGGAAAAATCCCCTCCCATTTGAAAAGAGGCTGCGCGCGTGAGCGGGCAGCCTCTTCGGGTCGACAGTTTAGAACCGTCTTATTGCTTGCTTGCAGCCACTTGAGCAGCAACTTCAGCAGCGAAGTCGTCAACTGGCTTCTCGATGCCATCACCTACTTTGAAGTAAGTGAAGGAAACGATTTCAGCGCCGGCTTTCTTGGCCAGATCGCCGACCTTGATTTCCGGGTTCTTGACGAACGCTTGCTCAACCAGGCTGGCTTCAGCCAGGAACTTGCTGATACGACCGGCAACCATTTTTTCAACGATTTCGGCTGGCTTGCCTTTGATCTTGTCTTCGTTGAGGCTCATGAACACGGTTTTTTCGCGTTCGATGGCATCAGCGGAAACTTGCGATGGCAGCAGGAACTCAGGGTTGCTTGCAGCTACGTGCATGGCGATGTCACGAGCCAGCTCAGCGTTGCCGCCTTTCAGAGCAACAACCACACCGATCTTGTTGCCGTGCAGGTAAGCATCAACAACGTCACCTTCGATGCGGGCCAGACGACGGATGTTGACGTTTTCGCCTACTTTACCAACCAGAACCAGACGATCAGCTTCTTGAGCAGCGATCAGCGGAGCTGCGTCGGTCAGTTTGTCAGCGAACGCTTTTTCAACGCTGTCAGCAACGAATTTTTTGAAGTCGTCTTGCAGAGCCAGGAAGTCGGTTTGCGAGTTGACTTCAAGAATTACAGCCGACTTGTTGTCGTCTGCAACTTTAACTGCGATAGCGCCTTCAGCAGCAACGTTACCTGCTTTTTTGGCTGCCTTGATGGCGCCCGAAGCACGCATGTCATCAATGGCTTTTTCGATGTCGCCGCCAGCCTTGGTCAAGGCTTTCTTGCAGTCCATCATGCCTTCGCCAGTACGCTCACGCAGTTCTTTAACCAACGCTGCAGTAATCTCTGCCATTTCAAAATTCCTCTTGGATAGGTTTTCAACCATTCCACCCGACCGAACGGGCGTTCAATTCGTTTGAAGCGCACCCCGAATCAACCGTGCAGGTCGCCATCTGATACAGATACAACAAACAGGGTTACAACAAATGGATTTCGAGGTGGCAAAAAGGGGGCCAAGCCCCCTTTTTGCGTACTGAGTAAACGCTAGGCGTTAATTACTCAGCCTTCAACTACCGCTGCAGCTGGAGCTTCTTCGACGAAAACGTCGGTGCCGCCAGCAACGTGGTTACGGCCTTTGATCACAGCATCAGCCATCGCACCCATGTACAGCTGGATAGCGCGGATTGCGTCATCGTTACCCGGGATGATGTAGTCAACACCTTCTGGGCTGCTGTTGGTATCGACAACGCCGATTACCGGGATACCCAACTTGTTAGCTTCGGTGATCGCGATACGCTCGTGGTCAACGTCGATAACGAACAGAGCGTCTGGCAGACCGCCCATGTCCTTGATACCACCCAGGCTACGATCCAGCTTCTGCAGATCGCGAGTGCGCATCAGCGCCTCTTTCTTGGTCAGCTTGGCGAAAGTACCGTCTTCTGCCTGGATTTCAAGGTCACGCAGACGCTTGATCGAAGCACGAATGGTTTTGAAGTTGGTGAGCATGCCGCCCAACCAGCGGTGATCCACGTACGGCGAACCGCAACGTGCTGCTTCTTCAGCAACGATCTTGCCAGCGGAACGCTTGGTGCCGACGAACAGAATCTTGTTTTTGCCCTGGGCCAGGCGCTCAACGAAAGTCAGAGCTTCGTTGAACATTGGCAGGGTTTTTTCAAGGTTGATGATGTGGATCTTGTTACGCGCGCCAAAGATGTATTTACCCATCTTCGGGTTCCAGTAACGGGTTTGGTGACCGAAGTGCACACCGGCCTTCAGCATATCGCGCATGTTGACTTGGGACATGATAGTTCCTTAATAAGTCGGGTTAGGCCTCCACGTATCCCAACGACCAACCAGCAGCTTCAAAGCTGAAGGCACCCAGGTCATCGTGTCGACACGTGTGTGGGTTTGTGCTCTGCGGGCTATACCCGCAAAGCGGCGCATTTTATACCACAAGATGCATTAAAAACGAAGTGTGAATTCAGACTTTATTGCTAAAGCGTTGCCCTGCAAGGGCTTACGCCTGGCTTGCTCTTGCTTCTTGTCCAACAATACCACTTCCACCAGCAAAATATTCCAAACACCGAGCAAGCCCATAACAGCGTCGGAGCCAGACGGCCGCACAACACAACAAGTCTGACACCTGGGCCAGGGCCGCTTCTGAATTGACCGAACAGGCCGGCCGGTCGGCCGCCTCGGGGCGCAGTGCTTTTGATCTGCCTGCCCTCCCGGGAGGCCGAGAGGAGGTTCTGCGGAGTGGGTCGACCGGCATGGATGCCGGGAGAGCCGCGATGGGCCATGGATGGCCCGTGGCGGCGGGCCCACGGAGCAGAGCCGGAGCGAGGGAACCTGAGCGCAGCGAAGGCCGTACGATGGGGCGAGGACCTTTTGGTTCCTTTTGGGTCCTTCCAAAAGGGACTCGACGTAAGGTCGAAACCATAGTCTCAGTTAGACACAAATGCTGGATATGTACGCGCAATGCCATTTAAAACTACCGAGTACATACCTATTCGGCCTCACGAAGGGCGAAAAAATCAAAAGCGCGGGCTTCGGCCGCTTACCTTATTCGCGCGGGGCCTTGGAATAGAACCAGGATGCTCCTATCTATTAAGAGAAGCGATGGCTACAGGCCCACGACTAACGCCGACCGTCTGTTAGAATCGTACTTTTATGACGGCGTGCCGCGATTCACAGCACGCCCGCAATCCTGATGATGAGCGCCAACGCGCGAAGAGAGCCCGAATGACCGTCACCCTCAAAACCCCAGAGGACATCGCAAAAATGCGTATCGCCGGCAAACTGGCCGCCGAAGTCCTGGAAATGATCGCCGAGTACGTAAAACCCGGCGTCACCACTGAAGAGCTGGATCGCATCTGCCATGACTATATCGTCAATGTGCAAAAGGCCATCCCTGCCCCGCTCAACTATAAAGGCTTTCCCAAGTCGATCTGCACCTCGATCAATCACGTGGTATGCCACGGCATCCCGGGCGACAAGGTATTGAAGGACGGCGACACCCTGAACATCGACGTCACCGTGATCAAGGACGGCTACCACGGCGACACCAGCCGCATGTTCCACGTCGGCAAGGTTCCGGTATGGGCCGAGCGCCTGTCGCAAGTGACCCAGGAATGCATGTACAAGGCTATCGAAATCGTTAAACCGGGCTGCCGCCTGGGCGATATCGGCGAAGTGATCCAGAAGCACGCTGAAAAGAACGGTTTTTCTGTCGTACGCGAGTTCTGCGGCCACGGTATCGGCAAGGTATTCCACGAAGAGCCGCAGATCCTGCACTACGGCCGCGCTGGCACCGGTATGGAGCTCAAGGCCGGCATGACCTTCACCATCGAGCCGATGATCAATCAGGGCAAGGCCGACACCAAGGTGCTGGGCGACGGCTGGACCGCCATCACCAAGGACCGCAAGCTGTCTGCCCAGTGGGAACACACCCTGCTGGTCACCGACACCGGTTACGAAATTTTCACCCTGCGCAGCGATGACACCATCCCCCGCGTTTCGGCCTGAAACTTGCGTGTTTTCACCGTTTAGCCCGTAAAACCCAGCACAGGAATGCCAATCGATGCCGCAGGTGGATCCAGAACTTTTTGACCGCGGCCAGTTCCAGGCCGAGCTGGCATTAAAGGCGAGCCCCATTGCCGCTTTCAAAAAGGCGATCCGCCAGGCTCGGGAGGTACTCGACGAACGCTTCAAAAAGGGGCGTGATATTCGCCGCCTGATCGAAGACCGTGCATGGTTCGTCGACAACATCCTGCAACAGGCGTGGGACCAGTTCAGCTGGAGCGCTGAGGCCGACATCGCGCTGGTCGCCGTCGGCGGCTATGGCCGCGGCGAGTTGCACCCTTATTCCGACATCGATCTGCTGATCCTGCTGGACAACGCAGATCACGAAGTTTTCCGTGATTCCATTGAGCGTTTTCTGACACTTCTTTGGGACATAGGCCTAGAAGTAGGTCAGAGCGTGCGCTCGGTGGATGAGTGCGCAGAGCAGGCCCGCGCCGACCTGACCATCATCACCAACTTGATGGAAAGCCGCACCGTGGCGGGCCCCGAGCATTTGCGCCAGCGCATGCTGGACGTCACCAGCACCGCCCACATGTGGCCCAGCAAGGAGTTTTTCCTGGCCAAGCGCGCCGAGCAAAAGGCCCGCCACCACAAGTACAACGACACCGAGTACAACCTGGAGCCTAACGTCAAGGGTTCGCCCGGCGGCCTGCGCGATATCCAGACCATTTTGTGGGTAGCCCGCCGCCAGTACGGCACCCTGAATTTGCGCGCCCTTGCCGGCGAAGGCTTTCTGGTAGAAAGCGAGCACGCCCTGCTGGCCTCGTCCCAGGAATTTTTGTGGAAGGTGCGCTACGCCCTGCACATGCTTGCCGGGCGTGCCGAAGACCGTCTGCTGTTCGACCACCAGCGCAGCATCGGCGAACTGCTCGGCTTTACCGGCGAAGACGCCAAGCAGACCATCGAAAATTTCATGCAGCAGTACTACCGGGTGGTCATGAGCATTGCCCAGCTCAGCGACCTGATCATCCAGCACTTCGAAGAGGTGATCCTCGCCCCCGAGGACGAAGCGCCGCCAACCCCGTTGAACTCGCGCTTCCAGTTGCACGATGGCTATATCGAAGCCACCAGCGACCACGTGTTCAAGCGCACCCCCTTCGCCATGCTGGAAATCTTCCTGCTGATGGCACAGCACCCCGAGATCAAGGGCGTGCGGGCCGACACCATCCGCCTGCTACGCGAACATCGCTACCTGATCGACGAAGATTTCCGCAAAGACATCCGCAACACCAGCCTGTTTATCGAACTGTTCAAGTGCAAGATCGGCATCCACCGCAACCTGCGCCGGATGAACCGTTACGGCATCCTGGGCCGTTACCTGCCCGAGTTTGGTTTTATCGTCGGGCAAATGCAGCATGACCTGTTCCACATTTATACGGTCGATGCCCACACCCTGAACCTGATCAAACACCTGCGTAAGCTGCAATACACCCAGGTATCGGAGAAATTCCCGCTCGCCAGCAAGTTGATGGCCAAGCTGCCCAAGCCCGAGCTGATCTACCTGGCCGGGCTGTACCACGATATCGGCAAGGGCCGCCACGGCGACCATTCCGAAATCGGTGCCGTGGATGCAGAAGCGTTCTGCATCCGTCATCAGTTGCCGCAGTGGGACACGCGCCTGATCGTGTGGCTGGTACAAAACCACCTGGTGATGTCCACCACCGCCCAGCGCAAGGACCTGTCCGACCCGCAGGTCATCCATGATTTTGCCCAGATTGTGGTGGACGAAACCCACCTCGACTACCTCTATGTGCTGACTGTCGCCGATATCAACGCCACCAACCCGACGCTGTGGAATTCCTGGCGCGCCAGCCTGTTGCGCCAGCTCTACACCGAGACCAAGCGTGCCTTGCGTAGAGGCCTGGAAAACCCGGTGGACCGCGAAGAACAGATCCGCCAGACGCAAAGTGCGGCGCTGGATATTCTGGTGCGCGGGGGTACCGACCAGGATGACGTGGAACAGCTCTGGTCACAGCTGGGCGACGACTATTTCCTGCGACACTCCTCTGCCGACGTGGCCCTGCATACCGAAGCCATCCTGCAGCAGCCTGCCGATGGCGGCCCGCTGGTGCTGATCAAGGAAACCACCCAGCGGGAGTTCGAGGGCGGCACGCAGATCTTCATCTATGCACCCGACCAGCACGACTTCTTCGCCGTGACAGTGGCCGCCATGGACCAGCTCAACCTGAACATCCATGACGCACGCATTATCACCTCCAGCAGCCAGTTCACCCTCGACACCTATATCGTGCTCGACAACGATGGCGGCTCGATTGGTAACAACCCGGCGCGTATCGAAAAAATCCGCAAGGGGCTGACCGAAGCCCTGCGCAACCCGGACGACTACCCGACCATCATCCAGCGCCGCGTGCCGCGCCAGCTCAAGCACTTTGCCTTTGCGCCCCAGGTCACGATCCATAACGACGCCCAGCGCCCGGTGACCGTGCTGGAGCTCAGCGCCCCCGACCGCCCGGGCCTGCTGGCTCGCATCGGAATGATCTTTCTGGAGTTTGATCTGTCGCTGCAGAACGCCAAGATTGCCACCCTGGGTGAACGCGTCGAAGACGTCTTTTTCATTACCGATGCAAACAACCAGCCGCTGTCCGACCCGCAGCTGTGCATGCGTTTGCAGGAAGCGATCGTCGAGCAACTGACGGTCAATCAGGATTCAACCCCAGAACCGTGGCGCCTGAGCATTTAACCGCCGCCGAGTGAGACCCGCACCCCATGAACAACGCTCTAAACCAGCTGCAGCCTTACCCGTTCGAAAAATTGCGCGCCCTGCTTGGCAGCGTGCAGCCCAACGCCGACAAGCGCCCGATCGCGCTGTCGATTGGCGAACCCAAGCACCGCTCGCCGGACTTCGTGGCCAAGGCACTGGCTGACAACCTCGACCAGATGGCGGTCTACCCGACCACCCTGGGCATCCCGGCGCTGCGCGAAGCTATCGCCGACTGGGCCGAGCGTCGTTTCAACGTGCCAAAAGGCTGGCTTGACCCGGCGCGCAATATCCTGCCGGTCAACGGCACCCGTGAAGCCCTGTTTGCCTTCACCCAGACCGTGGTCAACCGTGGTGACGACGCTCTGGTGGTGAGCCCGAACCCGTTCTACCAGATCTATGAAGGGGCCGCCTTCCTGGCAGGCGCTCAGCCGCACTACCTGCCGTGCCTGGCCGAGCATGGGTTCAACCCGGATTTCGACGCCGTATCCGTCGACACCTGGAAACGCTGCCAGATCCTGTTCCTGTGCTCGCCGGGTAACCCGACCGGTGCGCTGATCCCGCTTGAAACCCTGAAAAAACTGATCGCACTGGCCGACGAACACGACTTCGTGATCGCCGCAGACGAGTGCTACAGCGAGCTGTACTTCGACGAGAAGACACCACCGGTCGGCCTGCTCAGCGCCTGTGTGGCCCTGGGCCGTGAAGACTTCAAGCGTTGCGTGGTGTTCCACAGCCTGTCCAAGCGCTCCAACCTGCCGGGTTTGCGTTCCGGTTTTGTGGCCGGCGATGCCGACATCCTCAAGGCGTTCCTGCTGTACCGCACGTACCATGGCTGCGCAATGCCGGTACAAACCCAGCTGGCAAGCATTGCCGCCTGGAACGACGAAGACCACGTACGTAGCAACCGTGACCTGTATCGCGAGAAGTTTGATGCGGTGTTGGAGATTTTAACCCCGGTACTGGATGTGCAGCGCCCGGATGGCGGCTTCTACCTGTGGCCCAGGGTTGAAGGCGACGACGCTGAATTCTGCCGCGATCTGTTTGCCCAAGAGCACGTCACCGTAGTGCCGGGCTCTTATCTGTCCCGCGAAGTAGACGGTTTCAACCCCGGCGCTGGTCGCGTACGCATGGCCCTGGTTGCGCCACTGGCTGAGTGCGTGGAAGCCGCCGGGCGGATCCGCGACTTTATTCAGCGTCGCGGCTAAACCGCCCCTGTGGGAGCGGGCTTGCTCGCGATGCAAGCGATGCGGTCTGCCAGACGAACCGCTGCGATGCCATCGCGAGCAAGCCCGCTCCCACATAAAGCTGGGTTATTTCACCGTTCCCAGGTTGGCCTCGCTCAAGTCCAGGTCCTTGAGGATTTCGCTCAGGGCGTCGTCGCCGATTTCGTGATGGCGGCGCAAGCTGTACAGTTCCAGCCGCTGCGCCCGCAGCGCCTTGAGCCGCAAGCGGCTTTCCAGCTGGTCCATTTGCGAAGCCAGTGCCTGGGCCTCCGCCGAGTCGTTGTACACCTCAAGCTGATGACGGTACTCAGACATGATCCGCGCCTTTAGCTCAGCCGCCAGAGCCGCCTGGGCCGCATCCTGCTGACCATCGGCCTCCACCACCTCTTCTGCTTCCAGCGCGTGAATCGCCGCTTCTGCGGTGCGCCGCCAGGCTTCGCGCACTTCTTTGCGCATGGCATCGTCCGGGCTTTTTGGAATACCGCGCAACAACACCGGCAAGGCGATGCAGGCTGCCACCAGCGACAGCAAAATCACCCCGGCAGCAATAAAGATCAGCAAATCACGCTCAGGAAAATTCAAACCCTCGCTGACCAGCAGCGGTACCGACATCACGCCCGCCAGGGTCACCGCACCGCGTACCCCGCCCACGGTCAGCAGCCAGCAGGAGCGGGCTGTCGGCACCATCGTCAGCTCGCCCTTGCCACGCCAGCGGCGCAACAGGCCGGACAGCCGCCAGATGCTCTGCACCCAGATGAAGCGCAGCGCCAGCAGCACCAGGAAAATCGCCACCACATCCAGGCAGCGATACATCAAAGTCGGCCACAGAGTCGTTTCGTGGCTGACCACCGCCTTGATGATGTCCGGCAATTGCAGGCCCAACAGCAAAAAGATCAACCCGTTGAAGGCAAACTCCAGCAGCGACCACACACTGCGATTAAGCAGGCGGGTGCTGGTCTGACGCGGCAACAGGTCCAGCCAGCTCTGCATCATCCCCGCCGCCACCGCCGACAGGATGCCCGAAGCACCCAAGCGTTCGGCCAGTACATAGGCGGCAAAAGGCAGCAGCAACATAAACACCACATGGGTGGCCGGGTCATCCCAGCCACGGGCGATCATCCACGCGCGCAAACGCCCCACCAGCCAGCTCAGGGCGACGCCAATGGCCAGCCCGCCACAGGCCACCAAAATGAAGGTCAGGCTGGCATTGGCCAGGGAAAACACCCCGGTAATGGCAGCCACCAGGGCGAACTTGAAGGTCACCAGGCCCGTGGCGTCATTCATCAGCGCCTCGCCTTGCAGCATGTGCATCAAGGGTGCGGGCAAGCGATTCTGTGCAATGGCCGATACCGCCACCGCATCAGTGGGTGACAGTACTGCTGCCAGGGCAAATGCCACCGGCAAGGGGATGGTCGGCAACAGCCAATGGATGAAATAACCCGCACCCACCACCGTAAACAAAACCAGCCCTACTGCCAGGGTCAGAATCGGCCCGCGCAGGCGCCAGAACTCACGCTTGGGCATGCGCCAGCCATCCGAGAACAGCAGCGGCGGCAAGAACAGAAACAGGAACAGCTCAGGTTCCAGCGCCACATGCAGGCCCAGTGTCGGCCAGGCCAGTACGGCACCGGCGGCAATCTGCACCAGCGGCAAAGGCAGAGGTATGACACGCCCCAACAGACGCGAAATCCCCACCAGCATCAGCAGGATAAGGACGGTATAGGCGGTTTGCATATCAGCAGAGTTCCCGAACGATCAGTTTTAAACTAAATAAATAGCAACAATTTCCCATTGCGCTCCATAGTAGCGTCTAACCGTAAAAGCCGAGCCTGAACAAAAGTAGCAGTGCGACGACATGTCACAAGTCTGTGCCAAGCTCGCAGCCAATCACGCCCAAGGGCGCTGCGCATGGCATAATCCGCGACTGCTCATTTACCGCATCTCCAAAGGGGGGGCAATTTCCGTGACCGATTCAAGCAAGACGTTGCACCTTTTCGGCATCAAAGCCTGCGACACCATGAAAAAGGCTCGCACCTGGCTCGATGAACATGCAGTGCACTACGATTTCCATGACTACAAAAGCAGCGGCATTGACCGTGAACACCTGACCCGCTGGTGCAATGAGCACGGCTGGGAAGTGGTGCTCAACCGCGCCGGTACAACCTTTCGCAAGCTCGACGACGAACGCAAAGCCGATCTCGACCAAGCCAAAGCCATTGAACTGATGCTCGCCCAACCCTCGATGATCAAGCGCCCGGTGCTCGATCTCGGTGACAAAACCCTGATTGGCTTCAAGCCAGATCTTTATGCGGCGGCCCTTCTGTAAGCGCCCGCCCATTTATTTTTGTAAGAGGTAATTGCATGTCTACTACCCTGTTCAGCGCAGCCTTCGGCGTCGGCACCCAAAACCGCCAAGGCGCATGGCTGGAAGTGTTCTACGCACAACCCCTGGTCAATCCATCGGCCGAGCTGATTGCAGCCATCGCACCGATTCTGGGCTACACCGGTGGCAATCAGGCAATCACCTTTACTACCGCCCAAGCCGCACAGATGGCTGAAGCCGCCAAACCGGTCGACGCCGCCCAGGCTGCCCTGCTGACCCGCCTGGCCGAAAGCCACAAGCCACTGGTTGCCACCCTGCTGGCCGAAGACGCCACTCTGACCTCGACGCCAGAGGCCTACCTCAAGCTGCACCTGCTGTCCCATCGCCTGGTCAAGCCCCACGGCCTGAGCCTGGCGGGCGTGTTCCCGCTGCTGCCAAACGTGGCATGGACCAGCCAGGGCGCCATCGATCTGGGCGAACTGGCCGAGCGTCAACTCGAAGCGCGCCTGCGTGGCGATCTGCTGGAAGTGTTCTCGGTCGACAAGTTCCCGAAAATGACCGACTACGTGGTTCCGGCCGGTGTGCGCATCGCTGATGCGGCGCGTATTCGCCTGGGCGCCTACGTCGGCGAAGGCACCACCGTGATGCACGAAGGTTTCGTCAACTTCAACGCTGGTACCGAAGGCCCGGGCATGATCGAAGGCCGTGTATCGGCAGGCGTGTTTGTCGGCAAGGGTTCGGACCTGGGTGGCGGTTGCTCGACCATGGGCACGCTGTCGGGTGGTGGCAACATCGTGATCAAGGTCGGCGAAGGCTGCCTGATCGGCGCCAACGCCGGTATCGGCATCCCGCTGGGTGACCGCAACACCGTCGAGTCCGGCCTGTACGTGACCGCAGGTACCAAAGTGGCCCTGCTGGACGAAAACAACCAGTTGGTCAAAGTGGTCAAGGCCCGTGACCTGGCTGGCCAGCCTGACCTGTTGTTCCGCCGCAACTCGGAAACCGGCGCTGTGGAATGCAAAACCCACAAGTCGGCCATCGAGCTGAACGAAGCACTGCACGCTCACAACTAAGCGTCTGTCTGCAACTGACGGGGCCGGCTTCCGGCCTCGTCAACAGAGCCCGAACACCATGCTTTTGCCTTCTCCCTGGCGCGCTGACTTTCCCGCCATCGCCGCCTTGCAACGTCAGGACCAGACGTATCTGGACAGCGCTGCTACCACGCAAAAACCCCAAGCCCTGCTCGACGCACTGACGCATTACTACGCCAACGGCGCAGCCAATGTACACAGGGCCCAACATCTGCCGGGCGCCCACGCGACCCAGGCATTCGAAAACACCCGCCACAAAGTGACGCAATGGCTCAATGCCGGCGAGTGCGGGCAAATCGTGTTCACCCACGGCGCCACGTCAGCGCTGAACCTTCTGGCCTACGGCCTGGAGCACCAATTCAATACGGGCGATGACATTGTTATCAGCGCCCTGGAACACCACGCCAATCTGCTGCCATGGCAGCAGCTCGCACAGCGTAAAAAGCTGAATCTGGTGATCTTGCCTCTGGATGCCGACGGCGTGATCGACCTCGTGGCCGCCGCACGCCTGATCACCCCGCGCACCCGCCTGTTGGCCGTAAGCCAGCTATCCAACGTCCTTGGTGTGTGGCAGCCCCTGCCCGAACTGTTGGCGCTGGCCAGGGCACAGAATGCACTGACCGTGGTTGACGGCGCCCAGGGTGTTGTCCACGGTCGCCAGGACGTTCAGGCGCTGGGTTGTGACTTCTATGTGTTTTCCGCCCACAAGCTCTATGGCCCCGACGGGCTGGGCGTGCTGTTTGGCCGTCATGAAGCCCTGGCCCGCTTGCAACACTGGCAGTTTGGCGGCGAGATGGTGCAGGACGCCGACTATCAGCACGCCACCTTTCGCCCGGCACCGCTGGGATTTGAGGCTGGTACCCCGCCGATTGCCAGCGTGATCGGACTGGGGGCAACCCTCAACTATCTGGCCAACCTCAACCAGGGCGCAGTCCAGGCCCACGAAACAGCACTGCACCGATTGCTCGTCGAGGGTTTGCAGCAGCGCCAGGGCATTCGTCTGCTGGGCGCCCCGCAACTGGCCCTGGTCAGTTTTGTAGTCGAGGGCGTCCACAACGCCGATCTGGCCCATCTGCTGACCGAACAGGGGATTGCCGTTCGCGCCGGGCATCATTGCGCCATGCCACTGCTTAAAAGCCTTGGTCTGGCTGGTGCCATCCGTGTTTCGCTGGCGCTGTACAATGACTCAGAAGATCTGGAGCGTTTTTTCCTCGCCCTCGATCAGGCGCTGGAGTTGCTGCAATGACCCTGCCCGCCGACGCCCAGGCGGCGCTCGACAGCTTTGAGCATTGCACCGGCTGGGAACAGCGTGCACGCCTGCTGATGCAATGGGGCCAGCGCTTGCCGGAACTCAGCGAAGCCGACAAAACCGACGCCAACCGGGTGCATGGCTGTGAAAGCCAGATGTGGCTGGTGGGTGAGCAGGTCGATGGCCATTGGCAGTTTGCTGCCAGCAGTGAAGCGCGACTGATTCGCGGGCTGGTGGCGTTGCTGCTGGTGCGGGTGAACGGCTTGACCACGCAAGAGCTGCTGCAGGTCGATTTGCCGGGATGGTTCAAGCAATTGGGGCTTAGCCGGCAGTTGTCGCCATCGCGCAGCAATGGGCTCAATGCGGTGCTGGTGCGGATGCGGGAATTGGCAGCCTGACCATTGCCGCCCCCTGGGGAAGCGGGCTTGCTCGCGATGCGGGCGATTCGGTTCATCTGAAACACCGCGCCGGTGCTATCGCGAGCAAGGCCGCTCCCACAGGCCAGGTCCGAGGCGAGCCTTATTCCTGTGGTGCAGGCTTTACCTTCTCCGAAGGCCGGCGCACGCCCGCCACGATCTTGTCCACCGCCTTGGTCGCCGCCACCATGCCGAAGGTGGCCGTCACCATCATCACTGCGCCAAACCCGCCAGCACAGTCCAGCTTCACCCCGTCACCGACAAAACTCTTCTGCAGGCAAATGCTGCCGTCCGGCTTTGGGTAGCGCAGCTGCTCGGTGGAAAACACACACGGCACGCTGTAGTGACGGGTCATGGTGCGCGAAAATCCATAATCGCGGCGCAAGGTCGAACGCACCTTGGAGGCCAGAGGGTCATTGAAGGTACGGTTCAAGTCACAGACCTGAATCAGCGTCGGGTCAATTTGCCCGCCCGCGCCACCGGTGGTGATGATCTGTATCTTGCGCCGCTTGCACCAGGCAATCAGCGCCGCCTTGGCATTCACACTGTCGATGCAGTCGATCACGCAATCAATATCGGGGGTGATGTAGTCGGCCATGGTTTCGCGCGTCACGAAATCGGCCACCTCATGAACCTTGCAGTCAGGATTGATCTGACGCAGGCGTTCGGCCATCACCTCAACCTTGTCCCGACCAATGGTCGTACTCAAGGCGTGTAACTGGCGGTTGCTGTTGCTGACGCACACGTCATCCAGATCAAACAGCGAAATTTCGCCGACACCGCAGCGCGCAATCGCTTCCGCTGCCCACGACCCGACGCCGCCTACACCGACGATCGCCACATGCGCCGCCTTCAGTCGTTCAAGGCCTTCCAGCCCATATAACCGGGCTACACCGGCAAAACGTGGATCTTCTGTACTCATGACCAACACCCCAAAAACCGGCGCGCATTATAGGGTTCTTACATTGCATTGAGTATCTTTCCTACAAGCTATGCGACCAAGCCTGCTTTAATAGCCTGCTACGGAAGAAGATAAGAGCTACAACTAATAAAGAAAGAACTTAAGTCGGCTGTAAGTGCCAAACGCCAGACTCAATTCCGTCCGCTATACGATTGGTCAAAGCACAGTGTAGGATGCGCGCCGTTTGGCACCCGCCGACCGATCTTCGTTCCACTCCCTTTGGAACCCGAAATAGTTATGTCATCGCGTAAATTTGGACTCAATCTGGTGGTGGTCCTGGCCATCGCCGCGCTCTTCACAGGCTTCTGGGCGCTGATCAATCGCCCGGTCTCTGCGCCCAACTGGCCCGAGCAAATCTCCGGTTTTTCGTACTCGCCGTTCCAGCAAGGGCAGTACCCACAGAAAGACCAGTACCCGACCGACGACGAAATGCGTCGCGACCTGGAAATCATCAGCAAGCTGACCGACAACATCCGGACTTACTCGGTTGACGGCACCCTGGGCGACATTCCCAAGCTGGCCGAAGAATTCGGCCTGCGCGTGACCATCGGGATCTGGATCAGCCCTGATCTGGAGCGCAACGAGCGGGAAATCCAGAAAGCCATCGAGCTGGCCAACAACTCACGCAGCGTGGTGCGGGTTGTGGTGGGCAACGAAGCCCTGTTCCGCGAAGAAATCACGCCCGAAGACCTGATCGTGCTGCTGGATCGGGTGCGTGCCGCGGTCAAGGTGCCGGTCACCACGTCCGAGCAATGGCATATTTGGGAAAAGTACCCGCAACTGGCCAAGCACGTTGACCTGATCGCCGCGCACATCCTGCCCTACTGGGAATTTATCCCGGTGGACAAGGCCGGCGAATTCGTCCTGGACCGTGCCCGCGACCTGAAAAAAAAGTTCCCGAAAAAACCGCTGCTGCTGTCGGAAGTTGGCTGGCCGAGCAATGGCCGCATGCGCGGTGGCGCTGACGCTACCCCGGCCGACCAGGCGATTTATCTGCGTACGTTGGTCAATACCCTCAACCGCCGGGGCTACAACTATTTTGTGATCGAAGCCTTCGACCAGCCGTGGAAGGCCAGCGACGAAGGTTCAGTGGGCGCGTACTGGGGCGTGTACAACGCTGCCCGCCAGCAAAAATTCAATTTTGAGGGGCCGGTGGTGGCGATTCCACAGTGGCGCGTACTGGCCATCGGCTCGGTGGTCATGGGCCTGCTGTCGCTGGCACTGCTGCTGATCGACGGTTCTGCCCTGCGCCAGCGTGGCCGCACCTTCCTGACCTTTACCGCTTTCCTCTGCGGCTCGGTGCTGGTGTGGATCGCCTATGACTACAGCCAGCAATACAGCACCTGGTTCAGCCTGACTGTGGGCTTTCTGCTTGGCTTAGGTGCGCTCGGGGTGTTTATCGTGCTGCTCACCGAGGCCCATGAACTGGCCGAAGCAGTATGGATTCGCAAGCGGCGAAGGGAGTTTTTACCGGTAGAAGCCGACGATGCCTACCGTCCGAAAGTCTCGATCCATGTGCCGTGCTACAACGAGCCGCCGGAGATGGTCAAACAGACCCTCGACGCCCTGGCCAACCTCGACTACCCCGATTTCGAAGTGTTGATCATCGACAACAACACCAAGGACCCGGCAGTCTGGGAGCCGGTGCGCGATTACTGCGCCACCCTCGGCCCGCGCTTCAAGTTCTTCCACGTCGCGCCCCTGGCCGGTTTCAAGGGCGGCGCGCTGAACTACCTGATCCCGCATACCGCGCCGGATGCCGAAGTGATTGCCGTGATCGACTCTGATTACTGCGTGGACCGCAACTGGCTCAAGCATATGGTGCCGCACTTTGCCGACCCGAAAATCGCCATCGTGCAATCGCCACAGGACTACCGCGACCAGAACGAAAGCACCTTCAAAAAGCTCTGCTACTCCGAATACAAGGGCTTTTTCCATATCGGCATGGTCACCCGTAACGACCGCGATGCGATCATTCAGCACGGCACCATGACCATGACCCGCCGTTCAGTGCTCGAAGAACTGGGCTGGGCAGACTGGTGCATCTGTGAAGACGCCGAACTGGGCCTGCGGGTATTTGAAAAAGGGTATTCCGCCGCGTATTCCCACAACAGCTATGGCAAGGGCCTGATGCCCGATACCTTTATCGACTTCAAGAAACAGCGATTCCGCTGGGCCTACGGTGCGATTCAGATTATCAAGCGTCACACCTCCAGCCTGTTGCTGGGCAAAGACACGGAGCTGACCCGTGGCCAGCGCTATCACTTCCTCGCAGGCTGGCTGCCATGGGTGGCCGACGGCATGAATATTTTCTTCACTGTCGGTGCCCTGTTGTGGTCGGCGGCGATGATCATCGTGCCAACGCGGGTCGACCCGCCACTGTTGATTTTCGCCATTCCGCCACTGGCGCTATTTGTGTTCAAGGTGGGCAAGATCATTTTCCTGTACCGCCGTGCAGTGGGGGTCAACCTCAAGGACGCCTTCGCCGCGGCACTGGCCGGGCTGGCGTTGTCCCACACCATCGCCAAAGCCGTGCTGTACGGGTTCTTCACCACCAGCATCCCGTTCTTCCGGACGCCTAAAAACGCCGATAACCACGGCTTTTGGGTAGCGATCTCGGAAGCCCGCGAAGAGGTGTTCATCATGCTGCTGCTCTGGGGCGCGGCTGTGGGGATTTTCTTCGTACAAGGCCTGCCGAGCAACGACATGCGTTTCTGGGTGGTGATGCTGCTGGTGCAATCGTTGCCGTATCTGGCAGCGCTGATCATGGCCTTTATGTCTTCGTTGCCTAAACCGGTCGAAGAAGCACAAGAGCAACCCGCTGCATAAATCGACTGCAACCACTAAACGGCGGCCTCTGGCCGCCGTTTTGCTTTAAGATAACCGCCCTTTTGTGCCTTGTGTCCCGCTTCGGAGTCCCTACCATGACGGCCCACGCCGACCTTTCGCCGACCCTGCAACTCGCCTGCGATCTGATCCGTCGCCCTTCCGTGACGCCGATCGACGCTGACTGCCAGAAGCTGATGATGCAGCGCCTGGGCGATGCCGGCTTCATGCTTGAGCCGATGCGCATCGAAGACGTCGACAACTTCTGGGCCACCCACGGCAAACACGAAGGCCCGGTGCTGTGCTTCGCCGGCCACACTGACGTGGTACCGACCGGCCCGGTACAGGCCTGGCAGAACGACCCGTTCGACGCGCTGATCGATGAGCACGGCATGCTCTGCGGCCGTGGCGCGGCCGACATGAAAGGCAGCCTGGCAGCCATGCTGGTGGCCGCTGAACGCTTTGTCTGCGACTACCCGGACCACAAGGGCAAGGTCGCATTTTTGATCACCAGTGACGAAGAAGGCCCGGCCCATCACGGCACCAAGGCCGTGATCGAACGTTTCGCCGCACGTAACGAGCGTCTGGACTGGTGCATCGTCGGCGAGCCGTCGAGCACTTCCCTGGTGGGTGATGTGGTCAAGAACGGCCGTCGCGGTTCTCTGGGGGCCAAGCTCACCGTTCGCGGCGTTCAAGGCCATGTGGCCTACCCGCATCTGGCCAAGAACCCGATTCATCTGGCCGTGCCTGCGCTGACCGAGCTGGCCGCCGAGCATTGGGACAACGGCAATGCCTTTTTCCCGCCAACCAGCTTCCAGATTTCCAACCTCAACTCAGGCACAGGCGCGACCAACGTCATCCCGGGTGATCTGGTTGCAGTGTTCAACTTCCGCTTCTCCACCGAGTCCACCGTTGAGGGCCTGCAAAAGCGCGTCGCGGACATCCTGGACAAGCACGGCCTGGACTGGCACATCGACTGGGCGCTGTCCGGCCTGCCGTTCCTGACCGAGCCGGGGGCGCTGCTGGATGCCGTGTCGTCGAGCATCAAGCAGGTGACCGGTCGCGAAACCAAGGCTTCCACCAGCGGTGGCACATCCGACGGTCGCTTTATCGCGACCCTGGGCACCCAGGTGGTAGAGCTGGGGCCGGTCAACGCGACCATTCACCAGGTCAACGAACGGGTGCTGGCCAGCGATCTCGACGTGTTGACCGAAATCTACTATCAGACCCTGATCAAGTTGCTCGCCTGATGCTCGCCTGCCCGATCTGCTCCGAGCCGCTCAACGCGGCAGACAATGGTGTGGTGTGCCCTGCCGGCCATCGCTTTGACCGTGCCCGCCAGGGCTACCTGAACCTGCTGCCGGTGCAACACAAGAACAGCCGTGACCCAGGCGACAACCAGGCTATGGTTGAAGCCCGCCGCGACTTTCTAAACGCCGGGCATTACGCCCCTGTGGCCAAACGCCTGGCCGAACTGGCCGCCGAACGCGCGCCGCAGCGCTGGCTCGACATCGGCTGTGGCGAGGGTTACTACACCGCGCAAATCGCCGACGCGCTGCCCAACGCCGATGGCTACGCGCTGGATATCTCCCGCGAAGCGGTCAAGCGTGCCTGTAAACGCAGCCCGCAACTGACCTGGTTGATCGCCAGCATGGCCCGCGTGCCACTGGCTGACGCCAGCTGCCAGTTCCTGGCCAGTGTGTTCAGCCCGCTGGACTGGCTCGAAGCCAAGCGCCTGCTCACCCCCGGTGGCGGCCTGATGCGTGTAGGCCCGACCCGCGGTCACTTGATGGAATTGCGCGAACGCCTGTACGACGAAGTCCGGGATTACGCCGACGACAAGCATCTGGCCCTGGTGCCCGAAGGCATGTCGCTACAGCACAGTGAAACACTGGAGTTCACCCTCAGCCTGAGCGAACCCCAGGATCGCGCCAACCTGCTGGCCATGACCCCTCACGGCTGGCGTGCCAGTGCCGAGCGGCGCGCCGAGGTCATCGAGCACCCCGAGCCTTTAGTGGTGACCGTGTCGATGCGCTACGATTACTTCGTACTTCAATAACCCATTTTACGGCCAGGTGCACATGCCCTTGGCCCGACTAATCCGCGAATGGATTTTTCAGACACGCAGTGAGGACATCCATGCGCCAACCCGATATCGAGATTTACCTGAAAGAAGCCGTCACTTACAAAGACGTCGAAGCCTGGCTGGCAAACGTGCTGGGACCGTGCACGGAATGGAAAAAGAAAGGCGAAACCTGGAAGTGCATGGCCGGCAACGTGCCCGTAACCTGGATGCCAAAAGCTGTAGGCAAATGGAATAGCCTGTACCTGGACAGTGACCAGACGCCGTGGGAAGACGACATCGCCTGCGCCAAGGCTGCTTTTGAGGCATTGCACATCGAAGTGCGCTGCGCGCCGGGCAGCTGGGTTGAAGAACAGGGCGAGGCAGACGCCGACCGCTGGATCCGCATCAGCGAAGACGGCCAGGAAGAAATCACCTGGAAAACCGGTTCCTGATTCGGACCGGCCATAGATCCCTTGTGGGAGCTGGCTTGCCTGCGATGCGACCGACGCGGTGTCTATGTGCACATGCGCTGATGCAATCGCGAGCAAGCCCGCTCCCACAGGGAGGGCAAGCAGTGCCTTACAACCCCACTACATCCTCGGCCTGCAGGCCCTTGGCGCCCGAGACCTGGGTGTATTCGACCTGCTGACCTTCGGCCAGGCTGCGATGGCCTTCACCGCGAATGGCACGGTAATGCACAAACACATCAGCCCCGTCTTCGCACTGGATAAAGCCGTAGCCCTTTGCGTCGTTAAACCACTTCACATTGCCCGTTACACGTGCAGTCATGGAACATCCCCCCTTTTTATTATTGATCGGGCTCGTTAACTGGCCCTTTGAGAACTATCGTTTGAACCTGACTCTGCAAAACTCTGTCTGACGCAGTATCGCGAAAGACCACCGAGTATAGGTCAGGCAAAAAAACACTCAATCAATATTAGTTCAGCGCTTTTTTGCCGATTTTGCGCTGATACTGCAAACTACCCGACCGAGTAAACGCTCGTTTAATTCACTAACGCAGAAGCCGTATGACCCCCTCCCCATTCCGCCGCCTTGTATTTGGCGCCCTGCGTCGCTTGCTGTACCTGTGGGTGCGCTCGGAGACCATCAACCAGTCTTCGCTGACCCTGAACCTGGATCGCAGCCGACCGGTGTTCTATGTACTGCAATCGCCCTCGCTGACCGAGCTGGCCGTTGTCGACGCCGAGTGCTCCAAAGCCGGCCTGCCGCGCCCGGTGCTGCCAGTTGCCGTAGGCGAGATGATAGAGCCAGCTGCCTTCTTCTACCTGACCCCCGAGCCGGACTGGCTGGGGCGTCAGGACAAGCGTGGCGCACCGCCGGTATTGACCCGACTGGTTGACGGCTTGAGCCAGCACCCGGGGGAAGACGCGCAAATCATCCCGGTCAGCGTATTCTGGGGCCAGTCCCCCGACAGCGAGTCCAGCCCCTGGAAACTGCTGTTCGCCGACAGCTGGGCCGTGACCGGGCGTTTGCGGCGCATGCTGCGCATCCTGATTCTGGGCCGTAAAACCCGCGTGCAGTTCTCGGCCCCTATCCATATGCGAGAGCTGGTCGACCTCAACAAGGGCCACGAACGCACCGTGCGCATGGCCCAGCGCATTTTACGGGTGCACTTTCGCAACCTGAAAATCTCGACCATCGGCCCCGACCTGTCGCACCGGCGTACGCTGGTAAAGGGCCTGGTCAACGAGCCTTCCGTGCGCCAGGCGATCCTCGATGAAGCCGAGCGCGAGAATATTTCGCCCGACAAGGCCCGTGCCCTTGCGCTGCGCTACGCCAATGAAATCGCCTCGGACTACACCTACACCGCGATCCGTTTTTTTGAAGTGCTGCTGAGCTGGTTCTGGAACAAGATTTACGACGGGGTCAAGGTCAACCAGATCGAGAGCGTGCAAAAGGTCGCCCAGGGCCATGAGATCATTTATGTGCCGTGCCACCGCAGCCATATCGACTACCTGCTGCTGTCCTATCTGCTGTTTCGCAACGGCCTGACCCCGCCGCACATTGCCGCCGGGATCAACCTGAACATGCCGGTGCTGGGCCCGCTGCTACGCCGTGGCGGGGCATTTTTCATGCGCCGCACCTTCAAGGGCAACCCGTTGTACACCTCGGTGTTCAACGAATACATGCACACCCTGTTCACCAAGGGTTTCCCGGTAGAGTACTTCGTCGAAGGTGGCCGCTCGCGCACCGGACGCATGCTGCAACCGAAAACCGGGATGCTGGCCATCACCGTGCGCAGTTTCCTGCGTTCATCACGCACGCCGATCGTGTTCGTACCCGTATACATCGGTTACGAACGCGTTCTTGAAGGCCGCACCTACCTGGGTGAGTTGCGCGGCGCCAGCAAGAAAAAAGAGTCGATTTTTGACATTTTCAAAGTGATCGGTGCGCTGAAAAAACAGAAGTTCGGTCAGGTCGCAGTCAACTTCGGCGAGCCGATCAAGCTGGCCGAGTTTCTTGAGCAGGAGCAGCCGGGCTGGCGTCAGCAGGAGCTTGCACCGTCCTACCGCCCTGAATGGCTGAGCCAGACCACCAACCGCCTGGGAGAAAAGGTTGCCCGGCATCTGAATGAAGCGGCGGCCATCAACCCGGTAAACCTGGTGGCACTGGCCTTGCTGTCCACTACCCGCCTGGCCCTGGATGAGCAAGCCATGGCCCGGGTACTGGACCTCTATCTGGCCCTGCTGCGCCGTGTGCCTTACTCGCCGTACACCACCTTGCCCGAAGGCGATGGCCCGGCGCTGATCAAGCATGTCAAAGACATGAATCTGCTGGCCGAGCAAAGCGATGCGCTGGGCAAGATCCTCTATCTGGATGAGCAGAACGCGGTACTGATGACTTATTACCGCAACAACGTGATGCATATCTTTGCCTTGCCATCTTTACTCGCCAGCTTCTTCCAGAGCACTTCGCGCATGAGCCGCGAACAGATCCTGCGCTACACCCATGCGCTGTATCCGTACCTGCAATCGGAACTGTTTATCCGCTGGTCCGAGCAAGAACTCGACGGAGTGGTCGATCAATGGCTTGAAGCCTTTGTCGAGCAAGGGTTGCTACGGTTCGAAAAAGACGTGTACCTGCGCCCTGCGCCAAGCTCGCGACACTTTGTATTGCTGACGCTGCTGTCCAAAAGCATTGCGCAAACCCTGCAGCGCTTTTACATGGCCATATCCCTGCTGCTCAACAGCGGCCAGAACACCCTGAGCGCCGAAGAACTGGAAGACCTGTGCACCATGATGGCCCAGCGCCTGTCGATTCTGCATGGGCTCAACGCCCCGGAATTCTTCGACAAGAGCCTGTTCCGGCACTTTATCCAGACCTTGCTTGAAGAGGACGTGTTGCGCCGCGACACCAATGGCAAGCTGAGCTACCACGAACTGCTCGGTGAACTGGCTGAAGGGGCCGCCAAGCGCGTGTTGCCTGCGGAAATCCGCCTGTCCATTCGCCAGGTGGCACTGCACCGCAGTGAAGATGCCGCGGATATTTCCGAGAGCGTGGGATAATCCTGCAAAGTTGAGTTGAAACGTCTCGACCGGTTTCAGCCTTCCAATCCGCGACTAGCCTTGGATGTGTGCCGAAAATTTCGGCACACATCCAAAGCAAACCAACGATAAGGAAGTCTGGAAATGACCCAAGACAACAAAACCCCCTCCGAACACCCCTCTCCTGAAACCAGGGGCAATGCTGGCACGCCCTGGCATGTTCAGAATCCCGATGGCAGCGTCCACGGTGGCAACGGCATCCAACCCGCCAGCCACAACAACCCCCCTGACGAATCCCAGGATGAACCTCTGACTGAATAACCCACTGAAACAGCAGCGGTTGTCAGGCACAGGTTTGCCGCTTCAAAGGCAAGTTCATTGCTAGAATCCCTTCCATTCTCCAGTGTGAAATGTCTTACACAGGAAAAGAAACGGAGTCTGCCCTATGAAAAAGTTACTTTTACTGAGCCTGACCGCCCTGCTGGGAGCCTGTAGTTCCATGACCTCGACCCCGCAAGCGTCCCTCGACGGTGAAGTGTTCTACCTGCAACGTATCGCCCTGCCACCTACCGCTACACTGGAAGTGAGCCTGCAGGATGTGTCTCTGGCCGACGCGCCAGCGGTAACACTGGCCAAACAGAGCGGCCCGGTAAAAGGCCAGGTGCCACTGCCTTTCCACCTGACCTATGACCCGGCGCAAATCAAACCCGGCCACACCTACGCAATCAGCGCGCGGATTGAAGAGAACGGCCAGTTGCTGTTTATCAACACCGAGCGCAACAGTGTCGACCTGACGGCCAAGACCCAGCAGCCGATCCGTGTGCGCGTGGATCAGATTCGCTAATCCGCAGGCTCGCCCTCACTCCAACCCTCTCCCGGAGGGAGAGGGAGCCGATTGGGGGATTTTCAAGAATCTCGGCAGTCTGAAAGCATTGAGTTGAATCCCGCATCAACGCGGTCGGTCCCCTCTCCCTCCGGGAGAGGGTTAGGGAGAGGGGCTTTGGCTCCTAGACCTTCTTCACCTTGAACCAAGCCGCATACAACGCAGGCAAGAACAGCAACGTCAGCACAGTCGCCACGATCAACCCGCCCATAATGGCCACCGCCATCGGCCCGAAGAACACGCTGCGTGACAGTGGAATCATCGCCAGTACCGCCGCCAGCGCGGTCAGCACAATCGGCCGGAACCGCCGTACCGTCGCTTCAATCACCGCCCGCCACGGGTCCAGCCCCGCCGCCTTGTCCTGCTCGATCTGGTCCACCAGGATCACCGAGTTGCGCATGATCATCCCCGACAACGCAATGGTGCCCAGCATCGCCACAAAACCGAACGGTTTGCCAAACAACAACAGGAACAATGTCACCCCGATCAAACCCAAAGGCGCCGTCAGGAATACCATCACCATGCGCGAGAAACTGCGCAACTGCACCATCAGCAACGTCAGCACTACCACGATAAACAGAGGTACGCCGGCCTTCACCGAGTCCTGGCCGCGGGTGGAGTCTTCCACCGTGCCACCCACCTCCAGCAGATAGCCATCCGGCAGCTCGGCACGCACACCTTCCAGGGTCGGCAGAATCTGCTGCACCAGGGTCGCCGGTTGTTCCTTGCCGTAAATATCCGCCCGCACCGTCACGGTCGGCAGACGATTGCGGTGCCAGATAATGCCTTCTTCAAAGCCGTACTCCAGGGTCGCAATCTGCGACAGGGCAACGCTCTGGCCATTATCGGTCGGTACCGCCAGGCTCGGCAGCAGCGCCAGTTCGGTACGTTCCTGGGCTGTGCCGCGCAGCAGAATTTCGATCAACTCGTTATCTTCGCGGTACTGGCTGACCGTCGAGCCCAGCAAGGTACTTTGCAAGAAGCGTGACAGGTTGGCCGTACTCACCCCCAGGGCACGCGCCCGGTCCTGATCGATATTGAGGTTGACCACCTTGCTCGGCTCTTCCCAGTCCAGGTGCACGTTAACCACATGGGGGTTGCCCCGCACCTGGGCTGCGACCTTGCGCGCCAGCGCCCGTACCTCTTCGATATGCTCGCCGGTCACCCGAAACTGCACCGGATAGCCCACAGGCGGGCCGTTTTCCAGACGCGTCACCCGCGAGCGTATCGTCGGGAACTGTTCATTGAGCGTGTCGATCAACCAGGTGCGCAGGCTTTCCCGGTCCTCGATGGTCTTGGCCAACACCACAAACTGGGCAAAGCTCGCCGCGGGCAGTTGCTGATCCAGTGGCAGGTAATAGCGGGGCGAACCGGTGCCTGCGTAAGCCACATAGTTCTCGATGCCCGGGTGATCCTTGAGCAGTGCCTCGAGCTGCTTGACCTGGTCGGTGGTGTTGCTCAACGAAGCACCCTCGGCCAGCTTCATATCGACCATCAGCTCCAGTCGGCTGGACGCCGGGAAGAACTGCTGCGGAACAAACTTGAACAGCACCACCGAGCCTATAAACACCAACGCGGTCAGGGCAATCACGGTTTTGCGCCGGGTCACACACCACTCCACCAACCGACGTACGCGCTGGTAAAATGGCGTTGCATAGGGGTCAGGCACGCCAGCCCCTGTGCCGTGTTTGGCCGCATGAATCTTCGCCAGGTCCGGTAACAACAGCGCGCCCAAATACGGCACAAACACCACCGCAGCCACCCACGACGCCAGCAGGGCAATGGTCACCACCTGGAAAATCGAGCGGGTGTATTCGCCGGTGCTCGACTGCGCCATGGCAATCGGCAAAAAGCCCGCAGCCGTTATCAGCGTACCGGTGAGCATCGGGAACGCGGTGCTGGTCCAGGCAAAGCTGGCGGCCTTGAGCCGGTCGTAGCCCTGCTCCATTTTGATCGCCATCATTTCCACGGCGATGATCGCGTCGTCGACCAGCAGGCCCAGCGCCAGCACCAACGCGCCCAGCGAGATCTTGTGCAGGCCGATGCCAAAGTAATGCATGGCGGCAAAAGTCATGGCCAGCACCAGCGGAATGGTCAGCGCCACCACCATGCCGGTACGCACACCCAGGGAGAAAAAACTCACCAGCAAAACGATGACCAGTGCTTCGACCAGCACCTGCACAAACTCACCAACGCTGGTTTTCACCGCCGCAGGCTGGTCTGACACTTTGCCCAGTTGCATCCCCGCCGGAAGGTTTTTCTGGATCCGCTCAAACTCGGTGTCCAGTGCCTTGCCCAGCACCAGAATATCGCCACCGTCCTTCATCGCCACGGCCAGGCCAATCGCGTCCTGGCCCATAAAGCGCATGCGCGGTGCCGGAGGATCATTAAAACCGCGACGCACATCCGCCACGTCGCTGATGCGCAAGGTGCGCTCGCCTACGCGAATGGGGAAGCGCTCGATCTCTTCGACCGTCTTGAAGTTACCGCTCACACGCAATTGCACGCGCTCGGTCGGGGTTTCGAAGAAGCCCGCCGTCGATACTGCGTTTTGCTCTTCAAGGGCTTTTTGCACGGCAGCCAGCGGCAAACCCAGGGTCGCGAGCTTGAGGTTGGACAGTTCGATCCAGATTTTTTCGTCCTGCAGGCCCAGCAACTCGACCTTGCCCACATCCTTGACCCGCTGTAGCTGGATCTGGATACGGTCAGCGTAGTCCTTGAGTACCGCGTAGTCGTAACCTTCGCCGCTCAGGCTGTAGATATTGCCAAAGGTCGTGCCAAATTCATCGTTGAAGAACGGCCCCTGAACATCCGGTGGCAAGGTGTAGCGGATATCACTGATCTTTTTGCGTACCTGATACCACAGCTCGGGGATCTGGTCGGAATGCATCGAATCGCGGGCCATAAAGGTCACTTGCGATTCACCCGGGCGCGAGAACGAGACAATGCGCTCGTACTCGCCGGTTTCCATCAGTTTCTTCTCGATTCGCTCGGTGACCTGACGCGAGACTTCTTCAGCCGTGGCGCCCGGCCACAGGGTGCGGATTACCATCGCCTTGAAGGTAAACGGCGGGTCTTCGCTTTGCCCTAATTTGGTGTAAGAAAGACCGCCAACGATTGCCAGCAACAGCATCAGAAACAGGACGATCTGACGATTTCGCAACGCCCATGCGGAAAGGTTAAAACCCATGGCGACTACTCCTTGGCCGCGACATTGATCGCCCGGTTGGAGCGATCAATCGGCCGCACCTCCTGGCCGGGATGCAACACATGCACACCGGCGGCGACAATCCAGTCATCGGCCGTAAGGCCTTCGAGCACCGGCACGCTGCTTTCGCCAAACGGCCCCACACGCACGGGCACCTGCTCCAACTTGTTGCCCTGGCCCACCCGCCACACATAGGACGCACCATTTTCCGCCGTCAGGGCCGACAACGGCACCGACAGCGAGCTGACACCTTCACTCTGAATAAACACCCGGGCACTTTGTCCCAGTTCGGCAGGCACTTTGCCAGCGGTGAAAGCGATACGGGCAGCAAAGGTGCGCGATTTAGAATCAGCTGAAGGCGACAGTTCGCGGATGCGACCGCTGAAGCGCTGGCCAGGCTGCGACCACAACTCGACCGCTACCGGAATGCCTATCTTGAAACGGCCAAAATCCTGTTCCGGCAAGCTGATCAACACCTCACGCTCGCCGTCGGCAGCCAGGGTAAACACCGTTTGCCCGGCATTGACCACCTGCCCCACTTCGACCTGACGCTGGGCAATCACACCGTCTTGCGGCGCACGCAACACCGCATAACTCGCCTGATTGCTGGCCACGTCCTGCTCGGCCTTGAGCTGTTGCAGCCTGGCTTCGCCTGAGCGGTAGAGGTTTTCGGCGTTATCGAACTGCGAACGGCTGACCATCTGCCGGTCCAGCAGGGTCTTGTAGCGGTCGCGCTCGGCACGCACCAGGTTCAGGTTGGCCTGCCCGGCGGCGACCTGGGCGCGGGTGGCGTCCAGTTGCAGGCGCACGTCCTGCGGGTCCAGCTCGGCCAGCGGCTGATTAGCCTTGACCCGCTCCCCCTCGTCCACCAGACGCTTGGTAACTTTGCCGCCAATGCGAAACGCCAACTGCGGGTCAAAGCGTGCCCGCACTTCGCCGGGGTAACTTTGGCTGGCCAGTGCCGAAGGCTGCGGTTGCACCACCATCGCCGGGCTGATGCTGATTTTTGCGGGCTCCTGCTGCCCACACCCAGACAATAAAAACAGCAGACACACAGGCACAGCGCGGGGCAAGGCATGGCGCAACATGGTGATGACCTTTCGCTAATGGGGCTTGGAATATTTATACTGGCAGCATGTTATTAATACTAAACTCACCAGTCCAGTAATAAACGGATATGTCTGACAATCCTTTACCCCCCAATGCCCTCGGGCGCCCCAAGGACCTGGCAAAACGCCAGTCGATCCTCGACGCCGCCAAAACCCTGTTTTTGACCAAGGGCTATGCCAACACCAGCATGGATGCGGTTGCGGGTCTGGCAGGCGTGTCAAAACTGACGGTCTACAGTCACTTCACCGACAAGGAGACCCTGTTTTCCTCGGCCATCATGTCCAAATGCACCGAACAGTTGCCGGTACTGTTCTTTGAATTACCTGCAGGCAAGCCGATCAAGGATGTATTGCTGAACATTGCCCGTGGTTTTCAGGTGCTGATCAACAGCGAAGAGTCGCTAAACCTGCATCGCCTGATGGTTGCTCTGGGCAGCCAGGACCCCAAGCTGTCGCAGATCTTTCTGGAGGCCGGGCCGGAGCGCGTGGTGCACGAGATGGAGGGGCTACTGCGCAAGATGGATCAAAGTGGCGCGCTGCAGATCGACAACCCCCATTATGCGGCGGAGCACTTCTTCTGCATGCTCAAGGGCGCGCCGAACTTCCGCCTGCTGTTTGCCGGCGGTGAGCCGCCGGGGCCCGAGGAAAGCGAGGCCCATGTGCAGGAAGTGGTGGGGATATTTATGCGGGCGTATCAGCCATTGTCGTGAGACCGCGGCGCCTTTTACCCTCACCCCAACCCTCTCCCGGAGGGAGAGGGGGCTGATCTGTGGTGTTACGCAGATTTGCTTTTACCTTTAGTCCCCTCTCCCTCCGGGAGAGGGGTTTTTAAGGTTTCAACGCTTTTTTCGGATAAATATCGTAACGGCTCGACTTACCATCCAGCGCATGGCTCGGCTTGGGCCCGGCAATGCACGGTGCCTTGCGCGGGCGCTTGACCACCACCCGGTGGCTGGCCAACGCCAGCGCAGCTTCCAGCAACGCCGGGGCATCGTTGTCATCACCCACCAATGGTCGGAACAAGCGCATTTCCTTTTTCACCAGGGCGGTTTTTTCGCGATGGGGGAACATCGGGTCCAGGTAAATCACCTGCGGCGGTTCGCCTTGCCAATTGCGCATCACTTCGATCGAATTGCCCTTGAGCAAGTGCATACGCGACACGATCGGCGCCACCTCAAAGTCATCCAGACCACGGGCCAGCCCGTCTTCGAGCAAGGCACCGATCAGCGGCTGGCGCTCGATCAGGCTCATTTCACAGCCCAGGCTCGCCAGCACAAATGCATCCTTGCCCAGGCCCGCCGTGGCATCCAGCACCCGCGGGCGCACACCCTGCTGGATGCCCACGGCCTTGGCGATCATCTGCCCCGTGCCGCCGCCAAACAAACGTCGATGGGCCGCGCCACCTTCGACAAAGTCGACCCGCACCGGGCCCGGCGCATCTGCGCCCAACTGCTGCAGCTGCAAACCCTGGGCGCTCAATTGCAAGGCGAACTCGGCGTCCGGTTCGTCCAACGACAAACCCAGACGCTCGGCCCATTGCTCGGCCAGGGCCTGATAAGCCTCGTCCAGTGCCTCGACTTTGATACGACAGCCCGCTGTTTGCTCAATCATCTAAAAACACGCTCAAAAATTTAATGATCGGCAAAGACTGCCGATAAATGAAATATCCGGCATTTTGCCAGAGCTGAGCGCCAACCGAGAGTTATGTCAGACATTCAATCCGCATCTATCGGCTTTATTGCGCCCATTGGTGACTTTGGCCGACACAATTCCCAGATCACAGGAAGCGTCAACCACCTGTGGAAGGACTTCTACGCCCAGGCATTGGCCGAGCAGTCCGGTACTGAAGACTATGCGACGGTTGATACAGCGCCGACAGCCAAAAATGAAAATGCCGAGCCCCGTGGCGGCAGTGAGGTTTTGGGCACTATCGTGACCCAGCGCCACTGCGACGTTCAGGACACTGAACTGCGCCCGCCTGAAGCCCTGTTTTTGCCCATTGCCGAATTTGAACTGGACCTGCTGCCACCGCCCGGCGTGCCCTACCCGCCTGAGGTCATTGTCGAGCAACAACACCAGCAGGATTTCAACACTACGTGGGTGCGCCCAGTAGTCATGGCTCAGGGCCATCCGCTGCCTGAACCGGGCCCTGCGCCTGAACCTCGCGCGTTGCATCTGCCCATTGCCGAGTTTGAGTCTGACTTGCTGCCGCCGCCTGCCGAGCCCTTCGATGCCATGACCCTGATCGAGCAACAACGGGCCATGGATTTCGATCTGGGCTGGGCACGCCCGCTGGTGGTCAACAACTTGCGCCTGGCGGCTTAAAGCAGGTCTAGTTGTTCGCGACTCTGGGGGGATGCAGCTCGGGCAATGCCGGCAACCCAGGTAACCTTTCACTCAGTTGAAGATGAAAACGCCGTGCCAGTTCCGGAGCACGGTGATTGTCCGGCGTGTGCAAAAAAACATAGGGCGTGCGCCCTTCCTCGATCCAGCCCGCGACTTTTTCAACCCAGGGCACCAGGTAAGGATCGTTGGCCTCAAGCTCCGGACGGCCAATAAAACGCACCTGCGGACATTGCGTGAAAGCCGCCGGACGTGGGGGCACCCTGGGCTTTTTCGATTGTGCGTGAAGCACGGCAGGGTCGCCCGAATCACAACTGAACAGTGCCCGCGAATCAAGGCAGATACGCTCAACCCCTCGATCCATCAGCAGACGATTGAGCAGGCGCTCGGCATCGCCCTTGGCGAAGAACTCCGGATGCCGCACCTCAACGGCCAACGGCCTCTGCAAGGCGTCCACAAAGCTCACCAGCTCCGCCAGGCGCTGTGGCCCGAAGCTTGCCGGGAGTTGTAGCCAAAATGGCGCTACACGCGCTCCCAAGGGCTGCAACAGTTGCAGGAAGTCTTCGGCTGCATGCAATTGCTCGCGCAAATCACCGCCGTGACTGATATCCCGAGGGAACTTGGCCGTCAGCCGAAAGTGTTCAGGCAGGCTTTGTGCCCATCGGACCACCGTGGTCGGTGCAGGCCTGGCGTAAAACGTGGTGTTGCCCTCGACCGCATTGAACACCTGCGCATACAGGCTCAGAAAATCCGCCGGGCGGGCGTTTTGCGGATACAGCCCTTCGCGCCAGGCGTTTTCACTCCAGGACGGACAACCGAGGTAGTAAGGAAGGTCAGTCATGTACTCAGATGTAAAGATCCAGGCCCAGCACTTCCTGTTCCCAGTCGACGAAGCCTGCGGTGGTCAGGTAGCTGGCAAGGGCACTGGCCGCGCTTTTGCTCATGGCGCGCTGGAAGATCATGTCTTGCGAGCGCACCGGCAACTGGCTGATGCGCTCGGCGCCGGAGGATGTGCGGGGGGTGTTTTCGGGCGCAGCCTCAGTGTCTTCAACCGACTCATCAACCACCGCCTGACCATTACGCGGCTTGCGCTTGATGGGGTATGACCGGGGAGAAAAGCTGTCAATGCGCATGGCTGCATGCTCTGTAACGATAGATACAATTTAGCGGCGCAGGGCAGACTAAGCAAATGGGCCGGCCATTTTGTAGCAGCAGCCTCGCTCCGCTCGGCAGCTGCTACAAAAGTGGATCAAACGCCACGTTCGGCTTTTGTAGCCGCTACCTTGTCGCGCAGGTACACAGGCTGGGCGTCATCGGCACGGATGGCTTCGCCGCGGGCCCAGGCAAAGCGGGCCAGGGTCAGCAGGTCTTCGGCGTGGGGCAACATGCCTGCGTCCATTGCATACGGCTTGACGTTCAAGCGCTCGGCATAGCCCCAGCCAGTGCCCGCGCCATACCAGTCGCCTGTAGCACCATCGGGCAAGGCCGCAGCCTCAGGCGCCAATACCGCTTCAGCGCCTTGCAGGCGCATCTCACTCGCTTCTTCGCGGTAGCAGCCCCAATACACCTCGTCCATGCGTGCATCGATCGCCGACACCACCTGGGTTGCGCCGTGCTCACGGTGAGCACGCTGGGCCAGGACCGCCAGGTTGGAGATCGGCAACACCGGGCGCTCCAGTGCAAAGGCCAGGCCCTGAACCACGCCAATGGCAATACGCACACCGGTAAAGGCACCAGGCCCGCGACCGAAGGCAATGGCCTCAACCGCCGACAGCTCGACACCGGCCGCGGCCAGCAGCGCCTTGATCATCGGTAACAGCTTTTGCGCATGCAGGCGCGGGATCACCTCGTAGTGGCTAGTAACCTTGCCATCGTGCAACAAGGCAACTGAGCAAGCTTCAGTCGCGGTATCCAGGGCCAGCAAGGTGGTCATCGGTGTTCCCGTCAGAATCAGAATTGAAAAAAGTGCAGCAGTATAAACAACAACAGCCCGCAAGCGGGCTGTTGTCATGACGCAAAATCGACTTATCAGCTCAGTGCTTCAAGCACCTTGGCCGTGATCGATTCTACCGAGCCAACGCCTTCAACGTGGCTGTACTTGGGCTTGCCCTGAGCAGCGGCCAGCTTCTGGTAGAAGTCCACCAGCGGCTTGGTTTGCGAATGGTAAACAGACAGGCGGTGACGAACGGTTTCTTCGGTGTCGTCCTTGCGCTGTACCAGATCTTCGCCGGTCACATCGTCCTTGCCTTCAACCTTTGGCGGGTTGTAGACGGTGTGGTACACACGGCCCGAGGCTTCGTGTACACGACGGCCAGCAATACGCTGGACGATCTCTTCGTCTTCAACGGCGATTTCCAGCACGTGATCCAGCTCGACACCGGCTTTAACCAGCGCTTCAGCTTGCGGAATGGTGCGCGGGAAACCGTCGAACAGGAAACCGTTTACGCAATCCGGCTGAGCAATGCGCTCTTTGACCAGATTGATGATCAGGTCGTCGGAAACCAGGCCGCCGCTGTCCATCACGCCTTTGGCGATCAGGCCCAGCTCGGTGCCGGCTTTTACGGCTGCACGCAACATGTCGCCGGTGGAGATTTGCGGGATGCCAAATTTTTCAGTGATGAACTTTGCCTGAGTACCTTTACCGGCCCCGGGAGCTCCCAGCAGAATTACGCGCATCGATGTGCTCCTCAAATTTTTTATTTAAATGACAACAAACTCGCCTCTTTGGGCCAGTCTCAAAATCGGGTTATGGCCATCAAAACGGCCAAGGGCTGATCAAGATACACAGCAGGCCCGGCCCACACAAGCCGCCCAAAGTAGGAAAAATTACAGCCAAACGGGCCTGTGCGGCCGGGTGTCACAGGTCGCAACCCCACAATAAAGTGTCGCGCCCGCGCAGCGATCGGCATCCAGTCTGCCGTGTCCCCGCCCGCTCTGGCGCGACATTTGCCGCTGTTTTGCCTTAGCCGGTGTTGCGCAAGCCGGCCGCGATCCCGGCCACAGTCACCAGCAACGCTTGTTCCAGAGGGCTGTCCTGCGCCGCTTGCTGGCGACGCGAGCGTGCCAGCAGCTCGGCCTGCAATAGATGAAGAGGATCAAGGTAAGTGTTGCGCAAACGGATGAACTCGAGCGTCTCCGGGCTATGTGCCATCAACTGCGCCTGCCCGGTCAAGCCCAGCACCACTGCGCACGCCTGCGACAATAAGTCGCGTAAGTGCGCACCCAATGGCAGCAGTTCCGGGGTCACCAGGCGCTCGTCGTAAAGCCGGGCGATATCGGCATCGGCCTTGGCCAGGACCATTTCCAGCATGTCGATACGGGTGCGAAAGAAGGGCCACTGCTCACGCATTTGTGCCAGTTGATCACCTTCACCGCGCTCCAGTGCACGACGCAATGCAGTTTCCCAACCCAGCCAGGCGGGCAACATCAGGCGGGTCTGGGTCCAGCCAAAAATCCACGGGATGGCCCGCAGGCTTTCAATGCCCCCTGCCCGGCGCTTGGCCGGCCGACTGCCCAGAGGCAAGCGGCCCAGCTCCTGCTCCGGGGTGGACTGGCGAAAGTACTCGACGAACTGCGGATTATCCCGCACTACGCCACGGTAGGCAGCGACCCCGTCTGCCGCCAGCTCATCCATCAGTACCCGCCAGCCCGGCTCCGGCAGGGGCGGTGGCAGCAAAGTGGCCTCCAGCACGGCGGCCAGGTACAGGTTGAGATTTTGCTCGGCAATGTCCGGCAGGCCGAATTTGAAGCGAATCATTTCGCCCTGTTCAGTGGTGCGGAAACGCCCCGCCACCGAGCCCGGCGGCTGCGACAGGATGGCCGCGTGAGCCGGGCCACCGCCGCGCCCCACGGTACCGCCGCGACCATGAAACAACAGCAGCTCGACGCCTTGCTCACGGCAGATATTGACCAGGGCTTCCTGCGCCCGGTACTGCGCCCAGGCGGCCGCGGTGGTGCCCGCATCCTTGGCCGAGTCGGAATAGCCGATCATCACTTCCTGCGGGCCCTGCAGGTGCGCGCGATAACCCGGCAACAGCAGCAGGCGCTCGATCACCGGCCCCGCATTGTCGAGGTCGGCGAGGGTTTCGAACAGCGGTACAACCCGCATCGGCCGCTCCAGCCCAGCCTCCTTGAGCAACAGTTGCACCGCCAGTACATCCGAGGCAGCACCGGCCATCGAGATCACGTAGGAGCCCAGCGAGGCGCCCGGTGCGGCAGCGACTTCGCGGCAGGTCGCCAGCACTTCGGCGGTGTCGGCACCCGGCTTGAAATATCCGGGCAACAGCGGCCGACGGTTGTTCAATTCGCGCATCAGAAAGCTAAGACGCGCATCTTCGTCCCAGTCCTCATAGCGGCCCAGGCCCAGGTAATCGGTGATTTCAGTCATGGCCGAGGCATGGCGTGCAGCATCCTGGCGCACATCGAGGCGCACCAGGAACAGGCCGAAGGTTACAGCCCGACGCAGGAAATCGAGCAGCGGGCCATCGGCAATTACGCCCATGCCACAGGCATGCAGGGACTGATAACACAGCTGCAACGGCGCCAGCAGTTCGCGATTGTCCTGCAGCACTTCAGGCGGCGCGGCCTGGGTGCTGTGCAAGGCTGTATGCGCCCAATTGCGGGTGGCCCGCAGGCGTTCACGCAATTGTTTGAGTACGGCGCGATACGGCTCGGCGCTGTCGCCTGCGGCGGCCAGCAGTTGCGCCGAGGCCTGTTGCATCGACAGATCGGCCGCCAGTTTGTCGATATCGCGCAGGTACAGGTCCGCCGCCATCCAGCGCGCCAGCAGCAGTACTTCACGGGTAACGCTGGCCGTGACATTGGGATTGCCATCACGGTCGCCGCCCATCCAGGAAGCAAAGCGGACCGGTGCGGCCTCAAGCGGCAAATGCAGGCCGGTCGCGGCATGCAGAGCTTTGTCAGCCTTACGCAGCATATGCGGCACGGCGTGCCATAACGAATGCTCGATCACCGCAAAACCCCACTTGGCCTCATCCACAGGGGTAGGTCGGGTGCGACGGATTTCTTCGGTGTGCCAGGCCTCGGCGATCAACCGCTGCAAGCGCTGATGAATCTCGGATTTTTCCGCGAGGGTCAGGTCACGATGGTCCTGGGCCGCCAGTTGCTCGGCTATGGCATCGTACTTCTGGATCAGGGTGCGGCGAGTCACTTCAGTGGGGTGTGCGGTGAGTACCAGTTCAATTTCAAGACGGCTGACCTGGCGCGCCAGCGACTCGGGGTCATGGCCTTCGGCGAGCAGGCGCGCAAGCAGTTGCGGCAACACCAGCGCCTCAAACGGCTGGGGCTGGCCTTCTTCACGGCGGTGGATCAGTTCGTACTGCTCGGCAATATTGGCCAGGTTCAAAAACTGGTTGAAGGCTCGCGCAACGGGCAGCACTTCGTCATCGCCCAGGGCGTCCAGAATGGCGCTTAACTCCTCGCCGGTGGTGCCGCGCCGGTCGGCTTTGGCCCCCTGGCGAATGCGCTCGATCTTGGCGAGAAAAGCTTCGCCGTATTGGTCACGAATCGTATTACCCAACAGCTCACCCAGCAGGTGAACATCATCGCGCAAGCGTGCATCAATATCGGTCATCAGCAGTTTCTCCAGCAGGATCCGGGGACAGCTCGTGCCCCAAGAGTGCGTTGCAAAGGCAGTTGGAGGCAAGCCATGGGAAGCACAGATTTAAAAAAATGCGCTGACCAATCGGTCAGAAAATCTTTTAGGCCAAATGCCATCTTTTATTGAACTATTCAAAAAACGCTTCGGTCACAGCCATTAACCATCACCGCTGGAACTCGTGTTCCAACACTCCGGGTGACGTCGCCAGTCGTGATGGAATTTGCTTTTTTAAGGAGCTTCCCAATGGAGTTGAAGACCATGATGACCCGCACTGTCAAAACCACCTCACCTCGCCTGCGCGGGCTAAAACTGGCTGCGCTGGCAATCGGCACCAGCTTCGTTCTGGCCGGTTGTGCTGGCAATCCACCTTCAGAGCAGTACGCCGTGACGCAATCGGCGGTGAACAACGCCGTGAGCGCAGGTGCCACTGAATATGCACCGGTGGAAATGAAGTCAGCCCAGGACAAGCTCAAGCAGGCCGAGCTGGCCATGCATGACAAAAAATATGACGAGGCCCGCCGCCTGTCCGAACAGGCTGAGTGGGATGCTCGCGTAGCAGAGCGCAAGGCCCAGGCAGCTAAAGCCGAGAAGGCTGTTCAGGATGCTCAGAATGCCGTTCAGCAATTGCGTCAGGAAGGCATGCGCAGCGTTCAGTAAACGCTGCCCTTTTTTGACTGCATCTGACGACACAGCATTCCTAATCGATAGAAAGGACGACATATCATGCGCAATACAGTAATGATCCCTGCCCTGTTGGCCCTGAGCGTTGGCCTGGCGGCGTGCTCGCACCAGCCCAACGTCAACCTGGAAAACGCCAAGACCAACTTCTCGGCCCTGCAAACCAACCCTGAAGCGACCAAGGTTGCAGCGCTCGAAACCAAGGACGCCAGCGAATGGCTGGACAAGGCTGAAAAGGCTTACCTGAACAAGGAAGACGAGTCCAAGGTTGACCAGCTGGCTTACCTGACCAACCAGCGTGTGGAAGTGGCCAAGCAGACCATCGCGTTGCGAACCGCTGAAAACAATCTGAAAAACGCCGGTGCGGCGCGCAACCAGGCCTTGCTCGATGCCCGTGATGCGCAGATCCAGCAACTCAAAGGCATGAACGCCAAGCAAACCGAACGCGGCACACTGGTGACCTTTGGTGATGTGCTGTTCCAGTTCGGCAAATCCGAGCTGCAACCCAACGGCATGCGCAATATCAACACCCTGGCCGAATACCTGCTGCAGAACCCGGACCGCAAGGTGATTGTCGAGGGTTACACCGACAGTGTCGGTTCGGCGGCTTTCAACCAGACCCTGTCCGAGCGCCGTGCCGAGTCGGTGCGTAATGCACTGGTGCGCAAAGGCGTAGACCCTACCCGCATCGTGGCGCAGGGCTATGGCAAGGAATACCCGGTGGCCAGCAACAGCACCGATTCTGGCCGCGCCCAGAACCGCCGCGTTGAAGTGACCATCTCCAACGACAACCAGCCGGTTGCTCCGCGTTCAACCATGAAGTAAGACATGAAAAAGCCCCGCCTGAGTAATCAGGCGGGGCTTTTTTTTTGCGCAAATATATCCACAACTGTGGGAGCGGGCTTGCTCGCGATGCAGACAGCGCGGTTAGTCAGGCATACCGAGGCGATTCAATCGCGAGCAAGCCCGCTCCCACAACAGAACGTTACTGCTCCAGCTTCGGCGTTTCCTGGCCCAGGCAACGTACGGCCTGTTTCTTGTTGTTGACCAGCACACCGGTCAGGCCTTTTTGCTCGGTATCGAACAAGACGATGATGCCGTCGATGCACTGTGCCACCTGGTTGGCCGGCGTGAGCGAAACCTTATAGTCCTCCCCCGGGATAGTCTTGAGCATGGTGAAGTCGCTGAGCAGCAAGGCGTCCTCGGGCTTGGCAAAATGCAGGTAACCGTAGTACCACAGGGCGCCCACGGTGCCGATGATGCTGCAGATACCGGTGATGATCAGGGGGATGGCGTTGCGTTCTTCACTCATTGTTGGCTCTCGGATTCAAGTTCGGTGTTCGGTGACGCGGGGTAATTGGCAATTTCGCCCAGGCGCCGCACGCCATTGAAATGTTGCGGGTCATCCAGGTAACGCAGCATTACCTGACGCCAGGTCGGGTCGGCAAACGTCTGTACATGGCCGCCACGGGTCAGTTGCAGCACCTTGGGCGGTGGCGCAGCCTGGTACAGGCGCAGGCCATTGGAAAGCGGCACGATGGGATCATCGAGGCTGTGGAAGATCAGCATCGGCGTGTCGCCCATGTTCGGTATCGCGTAAAGAGCACTGTCGGCATCCGGTACCAGCCAGGACAGCGGCACCTGCAGCGGCCAGGTCAGCCAGGACGTACTCAGGGCAAACTGCCCCACTTCGCGGTAACTGGCCGGCACGCCATCGAGCACCACCGCCTTGACTCGCGCGCGCTGCTGCGGGTGCTCGCTCAGGTAGTGGATGCCCATGGCGCCGCCCAGGCTTTGCCCCAGCACAATCAGCGGCAGGCCCCGGGCTTGCGGCTCATGCTGCAACCAGTCAAAAGCGGCATCGATGTCCTGATACACCGCCGGCAGCCCGGGCTCTCCTTGGGACAGGCCGTAACCGCGATAGTCGAGCATCAGCACTTGATAACCCTGCTCCGGCAACCAGGCAGTGGCGCCGAGATGGTAAGCCAGGTTGCCGCCATTGCCGTGCAGATGCAGCACCGTGCCCTTGAGCGGCACGCCTTTCTTGGCCGGTAGCCACCAACCGTGCAGGCGCGTGCCATCGGCGGCAGTCAGGGTGACATCGCTATAATCCAGGCCAGCGGCCTTCGGAGTAACCGGCTGGCCGGGCTCAGGGTAGAACAACAGGGAACTGCATCCGCTGAGGGTCAACAGCAGGCAGAGTGCAGCCAGGATTTTCATCAGAACGATTCGCCTGAACGAGTGAGTGTGGGAGCGGGCTTGCTCGCGATGGCATCGACGCGGTTCAACTGAAACGCCGCAGCGCCTGTATCGCGAGCAAGCCCGCTCCCACAGGGTTCACAAAATGTTGGAGTAATCCGCTTCGATACGGTCAAGGCTCAAATGGTTGAGGAAGTTGCTGAAGCACATCCAGGCCGAGAGCGCGTTCATGTCGCGGAACTGGTCCGGCAGGTACTTGGGCGCTACCACCAGGCCTTCATCCACCAACTGACGCAGGGTTCGCATGTCCTCCAGGGTGGTCTTGCCACAGAACAGCAGCGGCACTTGTTCCAGCTTGCCTTTACGTACGGCCAGCTGAATGTAGTTGTAAACCATGATGAAGCCCTTGAGGTAGGACAAGTCTTTGGTGAATGGCAGTCCATTTGGCACCGACCCACGGAAAACCCGACTCGCGTTGCCATAACTTTCTGGCATCTCGAAGCCTTGCTCGCGGAAAAACTCGTACACCTGCATGAAATCTGCGCCCTCCTCCACCATATGGATGGCGCGGGTTCGGTTGGTCAGTTTGCGCAGGCGACTGGGGTAGGAGGCAAAGGTGATGATTTCCATCAGGATTGCCAGGCCTTCCTGGGTCACGGTGGAAGAAGGCGGCCCCTTGGACAGGAAGGTGCAGATCGGCTGGTTCAGGCCATTGAGCGTGGTGCCCACATGCACCAGCCCTTCGTGGACTTCGAGGGCGCGCACGTCGCGTTCGTTGAACATCGCATCGGTACGGATCTTGATGTAGTCGGCACCCGCCGCCGCATCTGCCACGATACCGTCGGACTCGAACACGCGGATGGTTTCTTCAGCCTCGCCAAACACCTTGTTCAGGCGGCTTTGCAGCAGATTCACGGCATCCTTGGCGGTCAGGATCTTGGCTTCGTCCTTGAGCGCCCCGCGCCCGTCGATGTTGTCCAGGTAATCGGACATCATCAGGCCCAGGTCAGCCAGGGTCGGATCGCCAGCATGAAACGCATCGGAAGCTGCGCCATACAGCTCCTGGGAAATAAGCCCGAAATCCTCGGTGCCACGGGCTTCGAGCATGCGCACCACCATGCGGTATTCCTTGCACATGCGCCGCATGATCTGCCCGACCGGGTTGAATTGCCCCAACTGGCGGGTGATATCCCGCTCGATGTTCTGGAACTCGGACTTCACCGCCGCCGAATCAAAAGCCAGTGGCCGGCCCAGGTAATAGTCGCGATCAACTGCAGGCATGGCCTTGCCTTTGGCCTTTAAAAAGCCCTGGCGGATGCTGTCATCCCACTTCACCGCATCCAGCACGCGGATCGGTGTCTGTGCCAGCACGATGCGGTCAGACAAGGTGCGTATCGTGCGCTGGTAGTCGTCCACCGGCAGCTTCCTTCAGTTAACAGCGTTATTTGGCCACACGTTTATAGCGGGCCGCTTCGACAAATACGTCGGAATTGGCCGGGTCATCCAGATAGGCAAAGACTTCAGCCGACGGGCTTTTGATCAGGGTACCCGTCCCTTCAGCGGTTTCCACCGGCTCACCGTTCAACGCGGACTGGCCAATGGCCTGTTTGATCTGATCCAGGTCAAGATCGTAGATCACCAGTTCGCCGTTATCGGTCAGCTCAAATCCGCTGAGGGTATGGTTGCCGCCCAGTTTGGCCGGTATCGCGGCCGAGGCATACCAGCGGCTGCCGTGGCGGGCGACGATAAAGACATAGCGCTCACGGGCCTTGGGTTCGCCCTTGGGGTAAACGACGGCCTGGTAGCGTGTTTTGTCGATGGCACTGATATCGAGATTGCGTGCCTGGCCCCAGGCATCCTTGCTGATCCATTTGCCCAGCAGCTGTTTGGGTGCCGGCTGCGCCTCGATCGGGGCCTGGCTGAAGGTCACGAGACAACCGTTCAACATCAAAAACGACAATGCCATAAGCATCACGCGCCAAACTTTCATGCCTGCATCCTTCTATAGAGCGGCCAACACCAAGTGCATGTAACGCGTAAGAATAGCCAGACGGTCGTCATCCGCCTCGGGCTGCGCGCCATCAAGTAGGGCCTGATATTCCATCCGACCGATAATCGCCGTCAAGACTTTGGCATCCTGCTGAGGTTGTGTGGAGCCTAGCACTTCGAAGATCTGCCCGGCACCCTGCAGGAAAATCTGCTGATGGGCACGTACCAGCACCGCCAGCCGCGGGTTGATCAATGCGGCCTGATGAAAAGCTTGCTCGGCCATCAACTGGTCGCGGCGGGTGAGCAGTTGGCGCTGAAGGTAATCGGCGGTCATCCGTGCAATATCATCGGCCAGCAGCCCCCGCGCCCGGTGGCTGCCATCGCCCTGGGCCATCATTTCCCGCAACTTGCCTTCGGTGCCCTGCCACAGCTTGGCCATAAAGGCCGCACTGCGCTCCACATACTGGGCGAAGGTGTCGTTGATCAGGTCATCGATATCCTTGAAGTAATACGTGGTTGCCGACAACGGCACCCCCGCTTCGGCGGCCACCGCCCGATGGCGCACGCCCCGCACGCCGTCGCGTATGACGATGCGCATGGCAGCATCGAGAATCAACTGGCGGCGCTGCTCGCTGCCATGCCGGCTGGCCTTGCGACCCTGGTATTCGACACTTTGGGCAAGCGCCACCGCAACATTTGCTGCGCCTTGAGGAGGCATCACAGATTCCTTCTGAATTGAGCGGCGTTACCGAAACTGTGGGAGCGAGCCTGCTCGCGAAAGCCACCTTAGCGAGCAGGCTCGCTCCCACAAACTCTCCTGATTATTCTGCTGGCTGCATGCCAGGCAATAAAAAGCCGCCTTTAACGGCGGCTTCTTATTCTGCATCGTTACGCTTGCGGGCGCATATGCGGGAACAGGATCACGTCGCGAATCGACGGTGAGTTGGTCAACAACATCACCAGACGGTCGATACCGATACCTTCACCGGCAGTCGGCGGCATGCCGTATTCCAGGGCGCGGACGAAGTCGGCATCGTAGTGCATGGCTTCGTCGTCACCGGCGTCCTTGTCGGCTACCTGTGCCATGAAGCGCTCTGCCTGGTCTTCTGCGTCATTAAGCTCGGAGTAGGCGTTGGCGATTTCACGGCCACCGATGAACAGCTCAAAACGGTCAGTAACGTTCGGGTTCTCGTCGTTGCGACGGGCCAGCGGCGACACTTCGAACGGGTACTGGGTAATGAAGTGCGGTTGCTCCAGCTTGTGCTCGACCAACTCTTCGAAAATCATCACTTGCAGCTTGCCCAGACCTTCGAAGCCCAGCACCTTGGCGCCGGCTTTCTTGGCGATGGCGCGAGCCTTGTCGATGTCGTTGAGGTCGTCAGCGGTCAGCTCGGGGTTGTACTTGAGGATCGAGTCGAATACCGACAGTCGCACAAACGGTTCGCCAAAGTGGAACACCTTGTCACCGTACGGTACGTCTGTAGTGCCCAGAACCAGCTGCGCCAGTTCACGGAACAGCTCTTCGGTCAGGTCCATGTTGCCTTCGTAGTCGGCGTAAGCCTGGTAGAACTCCAACATGGTGAATTCAGGGTTGTGACGGGTCGACACGCCTTCGTTACGGAAGTTGCGGTTGATCTCGAACACTTTCTCGAAACCACCCACCACCAGACGCTTGAGGAACAGTTCCGGCGCGATGCGCAGATACATGTCCATGTCCAGGGCATTGTGGTGGGTTTCAAACGGCTTGGCCGCAGCGCCACCCGGGATGGTTTGCAGCATCGGCGTTTCGACTTCCAGGAAGTCGCGTGCCATCAGGAAGCTGCGAATGTGGGCAATCACTTGCGAACGTACACGGAAGGTGTGACGCACGTCTTCGTTAACGATCAAGTCAACGTAACGCTGGCGATAGCGCTGCTCGGTGTCGGTCAGACCGTGGTGCTTGTCCGGCAGCGGACGCAGGGATTTGGTCAGCAGGCGCACGCTGGTCATTTCAACGTACAGGTCACCTTTGCCGGAGCGGGCCAGGGTGCCTTCAGCGGCAATGATGTCGCCCAGGTCCCAGGTTTTTACTTCGGCCAGGGTTTCTTCCGGCAGGGTCTTGCGGTTGACGTAGACCTGGATGCGACCGGACATGTCCTGGATCACCATGAACGAGCCACGGTTAAGCATGATGCGACCGGCAACCTTCACCGGAATGGCGGCTTCGGCCAGCTCTTCCTTGGACGCTTGCGCATACTTCTTCTGCAGGTCAGCGCAGAGGCTGTCACGGCGGAAGTCATTCGGGAAGGCATTGCCCTTGGCACGCACGGCAGCAAGCTTTTCCTTGCGCAGGGCGATCAGGGCATTTTCTTCCTGTTGCAGGTCTTGCGGGTCGAGTTGTTGGTCGCTCATGTCTTTAAAAATTCCATCACAGTTCTGTTGCCCCCGCCTTGCGGCAGGGGGAAGCGGGCTTTGGCGCGCCCTCTGGGCATCGCACTGGCTTCGCACACGTTTTGTTGCCGACTTACAGCCCTTGTTTCAGGCTGGCTATCAGGTATTCGTCGATATCGCCGTCGAGCACCTTGTCGCAGTCGCTGCGCTCGATATTGGTACGCAAATCCTTGATCCGCGAGGCGTCGAGAACGTACGAGCGGATCTGATGACCCCAGCCGATGTCCGACTTGGTGTCTTCCAGGGCCTGGGAAGCGGCATTGCGCTTCTGGATTTCCTGCTCGTAAAGACGCGCCCGCAGCATTTTCATCGCGGTGTCTTTGTTCGCATGCTGGGAACGTTCGTTCTGGCAGCTCACCACGGTATTGGTCGGCACGTGAGTGATACGTACGGCCGAGTCAGTGGTGTTTACGTGCTGACCACCCGCTCCGGAGGAGCGATAGGTATCGATCCGCAGGTCAGAGGGGTTGATGTCGATTTCGATGTTGTCATCGATTTCCGGCGAAACGAATACAGCCGAAAACGAGGTATGACGGCGGTTGCCCGAATCGTACGGGCTTTTGCGTACCAGACGATGGACGCCAATCTCGGTGCGCAACCAACCAAATGCGTATTCGCCTTTGATATGAACGGTTGCACCCTTGATACCGGCAACTTCACCGGCGGACAGTTCCATGATGGTGGCATCGAAGCCGCGCTTGTCGGCCCAACGCAAATACATCCGCAGCAGGATATTGGCCCAGTCTTGCGCTTCGGTGCCACCGGAGCCAGCCTGGATGTCCAGGTACGCGTTGTTGGCATCCATCTCACCACTGAACATGCGGCGGAATTCGAGTTTTTCAAGAGCTTCGCGCAGGCGTTCAACTTCAGCAGCCACGTCATCGACGGCGCCCTGGTCTTCTTCCTCGGCGGCCATCACCAGCAGGTCTTTGGCATCGGCCAGGCCTGTGTGCATCTCATCGAGGGTTTCAACGATCTGCGCCAGCAGGGAGCGCTCGCGCCCCAGTTCCTGGGCGTATGCAGGGTTGTTCCAGACACTCGGATCTTCAAGCTCGCGATTGACTTCGGTCAGACGCTCATGCTTTTGATCGTAGTCAAAGATACCCCCGAATGGTTTCGGAGCGCTCTGACAGGTCCTTGATGCTGTTAAGGATCGGGTTGATTTCCATGGCTGGCGGCACTCTCAGGCGATTTTTACAAAGCCGGGGAGTATACCGTAAACCGAGCGTATCAGCAGCCCGCCTGGCGGGGTTATGTGGCCAGTGACAACAGGTCGCAAGCCTTCTTCGATGAGCGATACGTCGCACACGATTATGGGCACAGAATTACATCTGAAAGACGAGGCCATCTCAGCCGTACGACAAGTTTGAATACTACATAGGAATAATTACCCAATTTGAGAGAAAAGTACTACACGCCAAATAATTGCACTTAAAAACCTGCACCGCTATACCTACAACACACTTACAACACCTGACTACCTGATACCCACACGCCATACCCGAACAACCAATAATTAAATGGCAGCCCCATGTCGAACTTAGCGAACGGTCACTCATTCGGTATAGCGACCCCCCACTTCAAGTCCTCGATGATGGCCATGCAGGCCTATCTAACATCAGGGGCGACCCCGCATGCCTTATTAAGTGCAGCCGTGTCACTGACGTATAACCTCCCGCACTTATGCGGCCTGGGAGGCGACGCAATTATCATGCAATCAACCCCCCATAACCTGGCCATCTTCAACGGAACGGGCAGAACAGGTTTTCACCAGCATCACGACAACTACTTGCATAAAGGCCTTGTATCAATTCCTCGCAGAGGGATTTACAGCACCATGATCTATGGCTGCCCTTCAGCTTATGATCGTTATACACGCCTACATGACATCGACTTGAACGGCGTATTTAAACACCTGCACGACAATGACTTGAAACATGGCGTGGTGGCGTCCAGCAGTTTGATTCAGGCGTTTGATAACAGCACTAAAGACTCACTCAGACAGACACGATTTTCACAATGGAACAAATACTTTATTCAACAGCAAGATCCAGCGCCCTTCTACCGTCAAACCCTGGCCGCTTTGGCGCGTGAAGGTTTTGCATCCATGTACAGGGGGCAGTTGGCGGCGCAGGTATTTGACGCGCTGTCGACCTGTGACCCGCATTTGTATACACCTGAAGATTTTTCCGACTTTACCCCTAACCCCTCAGAAGTAAAAAAAACCACTTTCATGCACGCCAATGTCACGGCGCATGGCAGTAACAGTCCATGGAAAGAGCTGTTCCTGCTCTTGAAAGTCTACCAGTGGAGTGCCGAAGACACGGCCTTGCTCACACCGGCACAGCTCTGTACGGCAGCCGGGCTGATCGACAGCTGGGTGGCATCGCCGCTTTCTTCAGAGACGCACAGCGATGACAGCCTGAGCCAACAGGCCGCCCTGATCTATCAACAGCTCAAATTCGACAACCCCGAACCTGTGCCTCAATTGTCCAAACCCTCCCACACCATCTTTATGGCATGTGCCGAGGCCGACGGGACCCTGACCGGCATAACCAACTCCATCTTTACCCCCCTGGGGTCACTGTTCGAGATCGATGACACAGGCATTATCCTGAGCAACCGGGCATTCTCATTCAATGGCCCCCATCTGGGTTCGACCTTCAAGGGCAACACAGCCGCCAAACACACCACCAACTGCGTGCGTGTCACCACCGATCACCTGGAATTTATCATTGGTACATCCGGGGGGCCTGTGCAGTCCCAGACACTGGCGTACGTCATCTACAAAATTATCGCTGAGCAATGCCCGGTTCAAACCGCCCTGTCGAGCCCGCGCTTTGCCAATCTGGGCCGGCACCCGAAGACAAACGGCATTACCTATTTAAGCGAATCCGCACAAACGAACCCGATATTTACCTGTACTCACGGGCTATCCGATAAATTCGGGGTGGTACAGCTGGCTGGCATCAACACCCTGACCGGTCAGGTTTTCGCCGCTGCAGACCCTCGTGGCAGCGGTGTGGCGCTGGCGGTATGAAGGCTCACGTTTGCGGTTCAGGCCATGCAGCCATACTGACTGTCGCCAGTGCTTTCTTTCTGGAAGTACTGGATGCAACCATCATGCTGATGGCCATCATCCCCATGGCCAACGACCTGGGCGCCAGCATCAGCGGCGTGACACTGTCACTGGCCACCTATCTACTGGCCCTGGTCTTGTTCCTGCCCCTGAGCGGGCATTTGTTCAACCGTTTCGCGCTTGCCCAACAATTCCTGTGCGGCCTGGCGATTTTTTGCCTCGCCTCCCTGGCCTGCGCCATCAGCCAGAATATTTACCTGCTGTGCATCGCCCGCCTTGTCCAGGGCTTTGGCAGTGCGTTGGTGGTACCTGCCGGACGAGCCTTGATCCTGGCCAACACCCCGAAGATTGCCATTCCCAAAACCATGGCCTGGCTGATTGCGCCTGCGCTCGTCGCCCCGATGGTTGCCCCCTATATGGCCAACCTGCTGTTAAACATCGGCAACTGGCGACTGATTTTTGCCTCTATCGGACTCTTTGCCGCAGGATTGATTATTGCCTGCCGCATCACCCTGTACTCACTGCCTGCCCCTGAAACCCCGCGTTTACAGCTTGATAAACATGCCTACGCACTATGGGCACTGTCCTCATCGGCCTTGTTCATGATGTTTATGGCGGCTTCGAATAACTGGCTCTTCTGCAGCGTTCTGGCCGCAGGTGCAATGCTCTATGGCAGCAAACGGCTGTGCACTAGGCTGCACCAGCACGCGAAGGCGCAATTGTTTGATTTGTCCTTGCTCAATGATCCAGCGTTCAAGTTCAACATTTTCTCCGGCAGTTTGTTCCGTATCAGCATTTATGCATTTCCAACGCTGCTGATTATTCACCTCATGAAAAACTCGAATTATTCGCCCGTTTCGATGGGCCACTGCCTGTTGTTTATTTTCGCCGGCAACCTTGTTTCAAAACCACTGGCAGTCCGGCTATTAACGGGCTGCCGCTGCCTGAAACGCTATTTCATCTATTCGGCACTGACGACATCCGTCACGTTGGGCCTGTTTCTTTTCCCGCCACTGCTCAGCCAACTACCGGCACTGTGGTTGATGTGTTTTCTACACGGTTGCGCACGCTCATTTCAATTTCTCGGCTACTCATCCACCGCACTGCGCAATGTGCAACAGCACCGCATGCATCACGCCAATATCCTGATCAGTTCGGTGATGCAACACAACGCCCTGATCGGCCAGGCACTACCTGCCCTTCTGAGTGCTTTCTTTATTCCCGAACACCTGCCGTTCTTCACGATCGGCATGTCCACCGTGACGCTTGCGTCACTTCTTACCGTGCTGGGCGCACTGCGCCTGCCCAACTCAAACAGGAGCCATATCGACCCCATGCACTTCAAGTCCGATTAACGGAAAACCTGGGTATGTCCCGTACTCATGTGGTGTTACGCAAGGAGCTGAAGATGAAAGCATTGACGTTGAAAACCACCGTTGAAATTCCGATAGAGGGCGTTCCTCAACTCACCCGATTTGTGTCCTTTGAAGGTGTCGATAAAGAACACTTCGCGCTATTGATTGGTGACTGTCAAACCACTCCCGTACTCACCCGGGTTCATTCCGAGTGCCTGACAGGCGATGTATTCGGCTCAAAGCGTTGCGATTGCGGCGCCCAGCTCAAAGAAGCCCTGTCGCAAATAGCCGCGCGAGGGGGTGGCGTATTGATCTATCTGCGTCAGGAAGGGCGCGGTATTGGCCTGTACTCCAAGTTCGATGCCTACCTGCTGCAAAACCAGGGCATTGATACCTTCACTGCCAACGAGATGCTCGGGTACGCCGATGACTTGAGAGAGTTTGAAAGTGCGGGGGCCATGCTCAAGGCCCTGCATATTCATCACATCGACCTGATTACCAACAACCCGGCAAAAATCCTGGCCCTGGAAAATTGCGATATCACCATCAATACCACCCTGCCCTCCGGGGTTTTCCTGACCGTCGAAAACGAGGACTACCTGCGCAGCAAAATCAATAAAAAACACCATACGATCAACTTGAAAAACAAAAAATGGTGATCGCAATGAGCACTTACATTCTGAATTTTTCACCTACAGGCATGCTACCGACAAAGCAGATGAACCCCCACACACCCATCAGCACCTCAGAAATTATCGACGATGTATTGATGGCCGCCGAACTGGGTGCGTCCATTGCGCACCTGCACGCCAGGGATCAAAAAACCGGCGAACCGACCTGCGACCTCAACACATTTGCCACTCTCTTCGAAGGCATCAGAAAATATAATAAACAACTGATTTTATGCGCCTCACTCAGTGGTCGAAACATTTCCGATCCAACTCTCAGAGCGCTGCCCCTGTCATTGGACGGTGACGCAAAACCCGATATGGGTTCATTGACCTTGTCGTCCATGAACTTTTCCACGCAGCCCAGCATTAATGCCCCGGCGACAATCAACTACCTCGCCGAACAAATGGCGCTAAAAGGCATCTCGCCCGAGGTTGAGATATTTGATAGCGGCATGTCGAACTACCTGCATTGCCTGATCAAAAAATCGTTAATGCCGCCCACTGTCTACGCCAATATTTTGCTGGGCAATATTTTTGGCGCACAGCCCAGTTTTGCGCACATGGCAGCCATTACCAGCTCACTGCCGGGCAATGTCGTCAGTTCTTTCGCCGGGCTGGGTAGCTATCAACTGCGCAGCAATACCCTGGCTCTCGCCTCTGGTCACGGCATCCGCATCGGCCTTGAAGACAATATCTGGCTCGACCATAAACGCACCACCCTGGCGAGTAATCGCAGCCTGCTCGAGCGCATCACCGCCATTGCCAACCTGCAGGAGTTGACACCCGCCACCCCCAGGCAGGTCAGGGAACAACTAGGACTGCAACCTGGACAAGGTCGCTATGGCTTGCCCCCTATCGTTGACTGATACGAGGAAACAGAAAATGGAGAATGTCTGGTTTACTCCCGAAAATTATCAACGCACCTCCAAAAACCTGCAGAGACGCTGTTTGAAACTATTGCTGTCGTTCGCGCCCCCCCAAGGCACATTGCTGGATGTCGGGTGCGGAACCGGTAATACCCTGCTCTTCACGGACAAAGAAAAGATTGAGCAGTACGTGGGCATTGATATTTCCGCTGACATGATTGCGTACGCCAACCGCACTCATGCAGCACCCAATATCAGATTTATGGTCAGCGACTTCCTGGACTGTTCCCTCGAACACTGGCCAGCGTTTGACGCAGCCGTCTGTGCCGCCTGCCTGCATTGGTTTATTCCCAACGAACAAACCGTTATCGATAAATTATTCAGGGCTTTGAAACCGGGCGGTTACTTATATTTATCCTGTGCGTTCGACTTCGATTATGTACAAGGTGAGCGATCGATCCAGGAGCGGGTGCTGACCGCTATCCGCCAGCAATACCCCTGTATTGCCGAGCCCGTGGTATTCGATGATTTCAGGTTCAACAGGCACTCCCTTGTCACGGCACTTCACGGTTTCGAGATCATTCGCTCGCACCGTATCGAGGAACCCGTGCACTTCAAGACGTTTGAAGATTTCAGGGATTGGCACCTGGGTAGCGGCTCCGTGGTCTATGGCCAGTTCGAAGAAAGCGTCCGCGACCTGGCAATCGCCGCTTACTATCAAAAACTCTATGAGCACTATTGCGCCGCAGAATACAAAACCGCGTATTCCACTGGCTTGATGCTGCTTAAAAGGAGGGCTGCCTGATGTATACCGGAATTGTTCAAGGCACTGCCCGGGTGCTGTCGGTGCACACGCAGGCTGGGCACAAACGTATCGTCCTGGCCCAGAAAGCCTCTCTATTCGAAAACGTTGATATCGGTGCCAGCGTGTCGGTCAACGGCACCTGCCTGACCGTCGTTGCCTACTCTGCAGGCACCGCGACGTTTGATATTTCTCACCGAACGGCCGAAATCACGACACTCAAACACTTGAGTATCGATGAGCAGGTCAATATTGAACGCTCACATCGAACTGGCGATGAGAATGGCGGGCACGCACTGTACGGCCATGTTGAAAGTACCGCGCAGGTCGTGTCGTGGCAGCCACTGGGCGAAACGGTGACTGCGCAACTCCAGCTGGATGCGTCGACCTTTGCCTACCTGTTCAAAAAGGGTTTTGTCGGTATGCATGGCTGCAGCCTCACCATCGATAGCCTGGATGAAGAGCGGCACTGGGTGACGGTCAACCTGATTGCGCAAACACTCGCCCTGACCAATTTGAGCAGCTTGCGGGTGGGCGACCGGGTCAATATCGAAATCGACCAGACCACCCGCACCCTGGTGGATACCCTTAGGACTACCCTGGCCCGCCTGCTCCCGGGAAACCTGTAGCGTGCGGCAAAGCAGTCATCGTTGATGCCATCGCGCGCAGGCTCGCTCCCACGACAGTGCTGTAAGCACTCCGGCTGTGTGAACGACACAATACCTGTGGAAGCTGGCTTGCCTGCGATGCAAGCGACAAGGTCTTGAGAGCAATCACTCAATACCCACCTGATTACGCCCATTCTTCTTGGCCAGGTAAAGCCCCTTGTCCGCCGCCGAAATCAGCTCACGGCAGTTGCTACCCTGCTGCGGGGTCATGGTCGACAGGCCAATACTGATGGTCAGGCTGGAGCCTGCTGTCGGCGAAATATGCGGGATTTTCATCGCTTCAACCGCCATGCGCAGTTTTTCTGCCACCAGCCGCGCGCCGCCCTGGGAAGTGTTGGGCAGTACAATGGCAAATTCCTCACCGCCATAACGGGCCGGCAAGTCAGATGGCCGGCTGCTGGCATCACGGATGCCCGCCGCCACCTTGCGCAACGCTTCATCGCCGTCCAGATGGCCAAATGAGTCGTTGTATGATTTGAAGTAATCAACATCGATCATCAACAACGACAATTGGTTCTGCTCACGCATGGCGCGACGCCATTCCAGCTCAAGGTATTCATCAAAGTGGCGGCGGTTGGACAGCCCGGTCAGGCCATCGGAGTTCATCAGCCGTTGCAGCACCAGATTGGTGTCCAGCAATTGCTGTTGGCTGACCCGTAGCGCACGGTAGGCAGCATCACGCTGCAACAGCGTCATGTAGGAGCGCGAGTGATAGCGGATACGCGCCACCAGTTCGATGTTGTCCGGCAGCTTCACCAGGTAATCATTGGCCCCGGCCGAGAACGCCGCGCTTTTGATCAACGGGTCCTCTTTGGTGGACAACACGATAATCGGGATATTTTGCGTCGCCGGGTGGTTGCGGTATTCGCGCACCAGGCTCAAGCCGTCCAGGCCCGGCATCACCAGATCCTGCAAAATCACCGTCGGCTTGATGCGGATAGCCTGGGCAATGGCCTGGTGCGGGTCGGCACAGAAGTGAAAATCAATGTTCTGTTCAAGGGCCAACCCTCGGCGCACGGCTTCGCCGATCATTGCCTGATCGTCTACCAGCAACACCATGGCCGCGTTTTCATCAGTTTTAACGTCGTCCAACTGCAAGTCGCTCATGCGCGTTCACCTGAATTACTGCCTTCAAGCCACTCTTGCCGGGTTCTACCAGTCATTTGGCAAATTTCTCCAGCAAGCGTGGCGCAATCTTGTCCAATGGGCGAATCTCGACTGCGGCATCGATGGCCGCTGCCGCTTTGGGCATTCCGTACACCGAGCTGCTCTGCTGATCCTGGGCAATGGTGAGAAACCCCTGCTGGCGCATGAGTTTAAGACCTTGAGCCCCGTCACGCCCCATGCCGGTCAACAGCACTCCCACCGCTTCACCATTCCAGTAGCGGGCAACACTTTCAAAAAAAACATCGATCGATGGCCGATAAATCTCATTGACCGGCTCGGCGGTGTAAGCCAGCGTGCCATTTTTCAATAGCCTGATATGGTGATTGGTGCCCGCCAGCAGCACAGTGCCCACCTGCGGCGTCTCCCCGTCGCGGGCCAGGCGCACATCAAGTCCGCACGAAGTGCTCAGCCACTCGGCCATACCTGCAGCAAACACCTGATCAACGTGCTGAACCAGTACGATAGCTGCCTCAAAGTTTCTCGGCAGACCTTTAAGCAGGGTTTCAAGTGCAGCCGGACCACCTGCCGACGAACCGATGGCCACCAGCCCTGCCCGCACACCCGGTACACGAGCATGGGTCACTACCGGCTTGACCCGTTTCTCACTCTGCCCCATCAACCAGCCAACATTGAGTATCTTGCGCAGCAAAGGCGCCGCCGCCTCTCTGGGGTTGCTGCCGCCCAGCACGGGGGTATCCACCACATCCAGCGCACCAAAGCCCATGGCCTCAAAAACACGGTGCACATTCTGCTCGCGGTCGATGGTGACAATCACAATCGCACAAGGGCTTTCAGCCATGATCCGGCGCGTGGCCTCGACGCCGTCCATGACCGGCATGATCAAGTCCATCAGAATCAGGTCCGGGGTGTTCTCGGCGCACAGGCGCACCGCCTCCTGACCATCACCGGCAACCCAGATCACATGGTGCGCGGGTTCGAACGCCAGCGCCCGGCGCAAGGCCTCAACCGCCAGGGGCATATCGTTGACGATGGCGATTCTCATGTCTGGGCTCCACCAATGAGTTCAACCACTGCGTCGAGCAGGGCATCGTCATGGAAACTCGCTTTGGCTAGATAATAGTCGGCGCCTGCATCCAGGCCGCGCCGACGGTCTTCTTCACGATCTTTGTACGACACCACCATCACCGGCATTGATTGCAATCGGTTATCGCGACGCAACAGGGTAACCAGTTCGATGCCATCCATGCGCGGCATATCGATGTCGGTAATCAACAAATCGAAATGTTCGGCACGCAGCGCGTTCCAGCCGTCCATGCCGTCAACCGCCACAGCCACTTCATAACCACGGTTGATCAGCAACTTGCGTTGCAGTTCGCGCACCGTCAATGAGTCATCCACCACCAGAATACGTTTGCGGGTCAATTCGGCGGTGTGCCGGTTACGCCGGTCGATACGCTCAAGACGCCCGGTATTAAGCAGTTTGTCTACCGAACGCAGCATGTCTTCGACATCTACGATCAGCACCGGTGAACCATCATCCAGCAAGGCCCCGGCGGAAATGTCCTGGACCTTGCCCAGACGCGGATCAAGGGGCAGGACCACCAGGGTGCGCTCACCGATAAAGCGCTCAACGGCCACGCCATAGACCGCGTCGCGTTCGCGAATCACCACCACCTTGAGGGTTTCGTCATCGCTCTGGCTGGCAGGGCGCTGCAACAATTGGCTGGCGGCAACCAGCCCCACATGGCGGCCTTCATGCCAGAAGTGCTGACGGCCTTCGAGCTGCACGATGTCGTCGGGCTCCAGGTCGCGCATGCGCTCGATATGGGCCAGCGGGAAGGCATAGGCTTCGTCGGCCACTTCAACCACCAGGCTGCGCACCACCGACAGAGTCAACGGCACTTCAAGATGGAAGCGGCTGCCATGCTGGGGGGTGTGCTCCAGCACAATGGCACCGCGCAACAGGCGCACCATATGCTGTACGGCATCCAGCCCCACACCGCGCCCCGATACTTCGGTGACGGTGTCGCGCAGACTGAAACCGGGTAAAAACAGAAAGGTCAGCAGCTCTTCTTCGCTCAGTTGCGCCACCGTCTCCTCGGTGGACAACTGACGCTCGACGATGGTGCGACGCAAACGGTCCAGATCGACACCGGCACCGTCATCGCTCAATTCCAGCACCAGCAGACCGGCCTGATGGGAGATGCGCAGGCGGATCAGGCCTTCGGCCGGTTTGCCCGCCAGCAAGCGCTGTTCCGGGGTTTCAATACCGTGGTCGACGGCATTGCGCAATAAATGGATCAAGGGTGCTTCGAGCTTTTCCAGCACGTCGCGGTCAACCTGGGTTTTCTCGCCTTCGATTTCCAGGCGGATCTGCTTGCCCAGGGCGCGACCCAAATCACGCACCATGCGCTCCTGCCCGACCAGCACATCGGCGAAGGGCCGCATGCGACACGCCAGTGCAGTGTCGTAGAGCAATTGCGCACGCTGGCCAGCCTGCCAGCAAAATTCGTCAAGTTCGGCGGTCTGCTCGCTGAGCAGGTGCTGGGACTCGGCCAGCATCTGCCGGGCATCGACCAGTGCCTGCTCGGCTTCATGGCTGATGCCCGAGACCTTGAGGTGTTCATTGAGCGTGTCCATGGCCCGCAAGTTGGTGCTTTGCATGCGTTTAAGCCGTTGCAATGTCACCAGAAAGGGTTTGAGGCGCTGGGTTTCCACCAGGGATTTGCTCGACAGATCGAGCAGGCTGTTAAGGCGCTGGGCCGTGACCCGCAGTACCCGCTCGCCGCTTTCGGTCAGACGCTGGGGGCGACGTGCTGGCTCCGCTGCCGGCTCGGCTGGCACCTCGACCTGACGCTCAACCACAGGTTCTGGCGCAAATTCGGGTACAGCTGGCGAGGGCATCAACAACAGCTGCGACACGTCAAATTCGGGCGGCGCCACCCGCGCACCGGGGGCAGACGGATCCAGCAGCTCATTCATGTGCGCCACATAGGCGTCGATGTCGTGAGGCGTGACAGTGTTGCCGGGGGTGGCAATGCGCATCAGCAGGTCGGTACCTTGCAACAAGGCATCAATGTGTTCGCGTTGCAGGTACAAACGGCCTTCCTGGGCACTGACCAGGCAGTCTTCCATGACATGGGACACGCTGACCCCGGCATCCACCCCGACAATCCGGGCTGCGCCCTTGAGCGAGTGGGCCGCGCGCATGCAGGCTTCCAGCTGGTCAGCCTGGGTCGGGTTGCGTTCCAGCGCCAGCAGGCCTTCGTTGAGCACCTGGGTTTGCGCCTCGGCCTCCAGGCTGAACAGCTCAAGCAGCGAGGCGTCGCGCATTTGCTCGGGGGTCATGTCAGGCTCCGGGTGATTGCGCTCAACAGTTGCTCTTCATCCAGTAAACGCAGGCTGCGGGTTTTCCACTGCAGCACACCCCGGGTGTATTTGGCGCTGACATGCTCGCCGGAGAGCGATGCAGCATTGATGTCGCCCTCGGCAATATTATGAATGCCATCCACCTCATCCACCGGCAGCACCACGGCTCCACCGTGGGCGGCCACAATCAGCATGCGCGGCATCACCCGCTGCGATGAGGCTCCCGGCGTGGCTGGGTCAAGCCCCAGCAGTTCAACCAGCGACAGGCACGGCACCAGAGTACCGCGCACATTGGCCACACCGCGCAAGGCCCGGGAACGCTGGTGCGGCAGGGAGTGAATGGTTTGCATCGGTGCCACTTCATCCAGGCAACGCGTGGGCAGCCCCAGCCACTCCTCACTCAGGCGGAAAATCACCAGTGAGCAGGTTGCAACCTTTTGCTCATGGGCCTGCGGGGCATAAAGCTCCTGGCTTTGCTGCTCAAATGAATAGCGGTCGAGCAAACGGGTCGCGGCAGCAGCATACGTGTCGCAGTTGCGGCAATGGATATGCTGGGGCAGCAACGGGCAGCTTTTGTCACCGTAGATGCCAATGCGGTTCCAGCAGTCATCAATGGCCTGCGCTTCGGAGTGAATCAAGCTCTGTGCTGCTAAAGCGCTCATTGTTTACGCTCACTTTGAGTGGAACGCCCGTTACGGGCTGCGCGCTCGTGCAAGCGCCGGGCGCCTGCTTCATCGCCTTGTGAAGCCAACAGCGCTGCCAGATGGGCCAGCGCTTCCGAATGCTGGGGTTCCAGGTACAGCGCCTTGCGATAGAAGCCCTGGGCCTCTGAGGTCTGGCCCTGCACATCGCTGAGCAGGCCCAACCAGTAAAACACCTCGGCCTGCGGGTCATGCCGCTGCAAGAACTGTTCGCAGACCGCACGCGCCTCAAGGCTTTTGCCTTCATTGGCCAGGCTGGCAATCTGTTCAAGCAACAGACCCGGCCCATCCACTGGCGAAGCCGATTTTTGCCCGATCGGGGCTTGCGCGCGCGGGGCAAAAGGCCGGCTGGCCGGTGTCGGCACAGGCGCTGGCGCTTTTGGTCGTGCCAGTGGCTTGAGTTCGGCAAGCACAGGGCGCGCTGCCGGCAATGGCTCATGATTGTGGCAAAAGGCAAACGACTGCGGAGCACCGATCGAACGCATGCCCAGCCGGTTGAGCAAGCTGCCTTCGGCCGGACCTATAAATAAAACACCATCATCACGGGTCAGGCGCTTGAGCACATCAAGGGCCTGCTGCTGGGTTTTAAGATCAAAGTAGATCAACAGGTTGCGGCAGAACACAAAGTCATAAGGCTCGTGGCTGGCGAGCAGTATCGGATCCAGCAGATTGCCTGCGGTGAAGCTGACCTGCCCGCAGACCCGCTCCGACAACTGATAACCATCGCTCTCGACACAGAAGTAGCGCTCACGAAAATCTGTTGGCTGACCTCGAAAGGAGTTTTTGCCATACAGCGCGTTTTGCGCACGCTGCACCGAAAGCGGACTGACATCCAGGGCGTCGACCTTGAATTGGTGTGCAGCAAAGCCGGCATCGAACAGTGCCATGGCAATCGAATACGGCTCTTCGCCGGTCGAACACGGCAGACTCAGGATACGCAACGGGCGTCGGCTGCCGATTTCCGCCAGGCGCTGCCTGGCCAGGCGGCCCAGGGTGGCAAAGGATTCGGGGTAACGGAAGAACCAGGTCTCGGGCACGATCACCGATTCGATCAGGGCTTGCTGTTCATCCTGGGAACTGAGCAGGCGCTGCCAGTAGCGATCGTTATCAGCCATGCCCAATGCAATGCAGCGCTGGCGTACGGCACGTTCGATAATCGCCGGGCCGACCGATGCCACATCCAGGCCGATGCGCTGCTTCAAATAGTCAAAAAAACGCTGATCAAGACTCATGGCGCCACCTGGACGCAGGTGTCATCTTCGCCCTGCGCAAAAAGCAGAGCAGACACCGCAGGGCTGAGCAGATCGTCGACACTTAACCACTGCAACAGCCCGGCCTCATCTTTACGCACCGGTCCCAGGTAAGGCGCATCGCGGTTATCGACACCGTAGGGCTGAAACTCCGCCGGATCGCAGCGCAAAGTGTCACTGGCCTGTTCAAGCAGCAGGCCGAGCAATTGCCCGCGATAATTGACCAGCACCAGCCGGGTGCTGGTGCGGGCTACGGCGGCGGTGCCAAAGGTCATGGCACTGATATCGATCACCGGAACCATTCGATCACGATGAGCAAAAACCCCCGCTACCCACTCGGGGGCATGGGCTATGGGCTTGAGAGGCAAGCGCGGCAACACTTCGACCACATCGCCAGCGGCCAGTGCATAGCGCTCGTTACCAATATAAAACACCAGAAACAGGCGTTTTTGCGACACCTTGGCGCCCGGTTTTTTGGCTGAAAGCTCGCTCATCAGACTTTGAAACGCGAAACGCCGCTGCGCAACCCAACGGCAACCTGACTCAATTCGTCGATCGCGAAGCTGGCCTGACGCAGGGACTCGACGGTCTGGCTGCTGGCATCACCCAATTGCACCAGCGCAAGGTTGATCTGCTCGGCACCGGTAGCCTGAGCCTGCATGCCTTCATTGACCATCAGTACACGCGGCGCCAGGGCCTGAACCTGATGGATGATCTGCGACAGCTGCTCGCCCACTTGCTGCACTTCGGACATGCCGCGGCGTACTTCTTCAGAGAACTTGTCCATGCCCATCACGCCCGCCGACACTGCCGACTGAATCTCGCGCACCATCTGCTCGATATCGTAGGTAGCCACGGCAGTCTGGTCGGCCAAACGGCGCACTTCGGTAGCAACCACAGCAAAACCGCGGCCGTATTCACCGGCTTTTTCAGCTTCAATGGCCGCGTTAAGCGACAGCAAATTGGTCTGGTCGGCGACCTTGACGATGGTCACCACCACCTGGTTGATGTTACCGGCCTTCTCGTTGAGGATCGCCAGCTTGGCGTTGACCAGATCGGCAGCCCCCATCACCGAGTGCATGGTTTCTTCCATGCGGGCCAGGCCCTGCTGCCCGGAACCAGCCAGGATCGAAGCCTGGTCGGCTGCCGAGGTCACTTCGGTCATGGTGCGCACCAGATCACGGGACGTGGCGGCAATTTCCCGGGAAGTTGCACCTATTTCCGTAGTGGTGGCTGCGGTTTCAGTGGCTGTGGCCTGTTGTTGCTTGGAGGTAGCGGCTATTTCCGTAACCGACGTAGTGACCTGCACCGAAGAGCGCTGGGCCTGGGACACCAACGTAGTCAGCTCGGCCATCATGTCGTTGAAGCCGGTTTCCACCGCGCCAAACTCGTCCTTGCGCTCCAGATTCAAGCGCGAGCTCAGGTCACCGGAACGCATCACTTCCAGAATCGTGACGATACGCTGCATCGGCGACATGATTGCGCGCAGCAACAGGAAGCCACACAGCGCTGCTGCAAGTACGGCAATAACCAGGGAAATGATCATGCTGATCTTGGCAGTCAATACGGCGTGACCAATATTGTCAGTGGCGAGCTTGGCCGACTCGCTGTTGCCTTCAATGATGCTATTGAGCAACTTGCGGCCTTCCATCCAGGCTGGAGCCAGTTGCTCACTAAGCACCTTGTGGGCCTGGGCGTAATCCTTGTTCTGATAGAGATCAAGAATTTTCGCCAACACCACGCCGTACTCTCCATGCAGACGCTCGAAGTCGTCGAAGTGGGCCCTGTCTTCACCTTCAAAAATAGTGCCGCGATAGTTATCCAGTTCTTTGTTCAAGCGGTCTTCGTAGCTGGCGTACAACTTGCGGTCTTCGTTGGTCAGGTCACGCTGATTAAGCGAGCCCACCAGCTCCAGGGTCAGGACATAGCTGTCGACCCAGGCGCTACGAATCATCGAACTGTAATAGACCCCGGGAATCGAGTCGGTTTGCACCTTTTCTTCACTGGTTTCGATCGACAGCAGGCGCGAGTAAGACGCAACAACCATCAGCAGCATAATGGCGATGATTACAGCAAAGCTCGCCAAGATGCGTTGGCGTAACGTCCAGTTCTTCACAGTCGATCCTCGGGTGCCATTCAAATGAAGGTGAGTATAGCCGAGGGTAAGCAATGATTCGTACAGGCGTTGAGACAGATCTCACAGCAATAGACAAAAATTCCTACATGCAAAACTTCAAACCTGTGGGAGGGCTGTTGTCAGAACATCAATGCATTGGTCAGGTCGCCCATGGGCGCTTGCCCCCGCGCCTTCATGGCATCGTCACGTTGCTTGAGGCCATCCAGCACTTCCAGCTGATGCACCCGGCTAATCAGGCGCAGAATCGAAGCGGTGTCATACACCGTGTGATCCACCGTCCCCTTGCGTGCGAAAGGTGATACCACCAGAGCCGGAATCCTTGTACCCGGCCCCCAGCGATCACCTTTGGGCGGTGCAACGTGATCCCACCAGCCACCGTTTTCGTCCACGGTAAGCACGATCACCATGTTTTGCCATTGCGGGCTGTTGCGCAGCACCTTGAGCACACGGTCAAGGTGCCGGTCACCAGCAGCCACATCGGCATAGCCAGCGTGCAGGTTGAGGTTGCCCTGAGGCTTGTAGAAACTCACGGCTGGCAGGCTGCCAGCCTCGGCGTCAGCCAGAAAGCGGTTGCTGCCGGACTCATCGCCCAGGCCTGCGTCGCGCAGGCGCTTGCTGCGCTCCTGCGGGTTCTGCGGGCCTTGTTGAACAAAGTAGTTGAATGGCTGGTGGTGGTACTGGAAGTTGGGGATCTTGGGGATCCCGTCCGAGCCCTTGAACTGCTCCAGCGTGGCCTGCCAGGCCCCCGCGTACCAGGCCCAGTCAATGTTCTTTTTGCTCAATTTGTCGCCGATATGCTCATGGCTTTGTGGCACCAGTACGCTTGGCAGGTCGGGCTTGGCATAGTCGGGACGCTCGGGATCGCGGATCCAGGTCGGCCAGTAAGGCGGCGCCATGGTGTTGACTGCAAAACCGTCCGGCGTGAGAGCGCTGGGACCGAACTGCGCGGCGCCGGTCATGGCGCTGGCCGGGGATTTGTCCAGAGGCTTCAAGCGTGTACCGGCAGGGTCATCGCCCTGCAAAACAGCAATCTGCGCCTCGGCAACAGAGGTATTCGCGTTCGGATAGAACGGCACCGCTGCGCTGATCAGGTATTGGTGGTTAAGGAACGAACCGCCAAAAGCCCCCTGGAAGAAGTTGTCGCACAGTACGAATTCACGGGCTACGTCCCACAGACGCAGCGAATACTGCGACTGGGCGTAGTAGCCCATGGGCAAGCCGCCGGAATCCCCCCAGGCCACGAACTGGTCGTTCTTGCCATCGTTGATCTGCATCTGGTTCTGATAGAACACATGCCACAGGTCGCGGGTCACCAGATTCAACGGCAGATCTTGCTGATTCGGCCCTTTCAGCGCGAAGGGGGCGTTGGGCAGGTTCTCCTGAAACTGCTCACCCGGCGCATAGGTCACGCCATCTACCGTCTGCGGTCCCACTTGCAGCAGCCCGCCCCATATCGGTGGCAGGGTCTGTAGCAGGCTGCCATCACGGTCGCGTTGCTGGTAGTCGGCGGGTTTGAGGGCCGACAACGGCTTCTCGACACCGGGGAAATTTGCAAACAGGTTGTTGAAGCTGCGGTTCTCGGCATAGATCACCACGATGGTCTTGACCTGTTCGTGGAGCTTTTTGTCCAGCTCGGCCGGGGTCAGCGGTTGCGGCCTGACGGGGGGTTCATGCTGACTGCTGCCGCAAGCGCTCAAGGTGGCCGCGCCAACGCCCAGTGCGGCAGCACCGGCGAGGAAGCGACGGCGGCTGCTGTCGGCCGGGCATTGGGTGTCCTGGTCTTTCTTGTCGCTCATTGCGGCTTCCTGATTACACGTAACAAATTATTTCTGGCGGGCAGGATAACAGGGGATTATGACGGGGAAGTTGCAGTGGATCGAAGCCACGAAGCATAAAAAAACGCCCCGGGCCGTTGCGGCTCGGAGCGTCTAAAACAAGCATGTTGCGGCGCCTGCATCGTGATGCAGGCTCGCGCCCACAGAGTGCGTTAGCCCTGCGCCTGCTTGACCTGGGCTTCCAGCTCGATCTTGAGCCCCGGGTCGAGCTTGAGCTGTTTGGCCAGCTCTTCCAGATAGGCGCGCTCCATGAAATGTTCTTCATCCACCAGAATCAGGCTGGCGATATACATTTCGGCCGCGATTTCCGGGGTGCTGCCAGCTCTGGCAACCTCTGCCGGGTCCAGCGGCTTGTTCAGTTCAGCTTGCAGCCATTGGCGCAATGCAGGGTCGCCATTGAGTTTGTTCAACTCGCCATCGATCAGTTGGCGCTCACGCTCATCCACATGACCATCAGCCTTGGCAGCAGCCACCAGGGCCTTGAGGATCGCCTGGCTGTGTTGCTCCACTTGCGGCGCCGGAACACGGTCAATGGTTTGCGGCTCGGTCTGCGGTGCCGTGCCCTGATTGGCCTGCCAGTTGCCGTAGGCCTTGTAGGCCAGAACGCCCAGGGCGGCAAGGCCGCCATAGGTCAGTGCCTGACCACCGTACTTGCGCGCACTCTTGTTGCCCAGCAGCAGCCCCAGAGCACTGGCTGCCAGAGCGCCGCCACCCGCGCCGGAAAGCAGGCCGCCCAGGCCACCAGACCCGAGCAGGTCACCCAGGCCGCCTTTATCGTCACGGGAGGCGCTGCCTTGGGCGCCGGTTTTTTTCGCCAGCATCTGTTGGCCGGATTTAAGCAGTTGGTCGAGCAAACTCATAAGCATCCTCTCTTAACAGGGTCAGGGGGCGCCAGAAAACCCGCCCGCAGGCAGGTTTATCGTAAAGAGCACTGGCTATCAGTCGCGCAGGTCGGACTCATGAATCGGTTGGTCGCGATGGGTCGCGCGCTGGTACTGGGCTGGCCAGATGGCCTTTTTACCGCCCAGGTCATCGTCTGCATGCAACGGCCAATACGGGTCACGCAACAGTTCACGCGCCAGCAGGATCAGGTTGGCCTGCCCGGTACGCAAAATATGCTCGGCCTGGGCCGGTTCGGTGATCATGCCCACCGTACCGGTGGCAATGCAGGCCTCCTTGCGCACGCGCTCGGCAAAACGGGTCTGGTAGCCAGGCCCCACCGGAATCTCGGCATTGGCTGCGGTACCGCCCGAAGACACGTCGATCAGGTCCACGCCCAATGCCTTGAGGCGTCGTGCCAGTTCGACGGTTTCGTCAGGGTTCCAGCCGTCTTCCACCCAGTCGGTGGCCGAGACCCGCACAAACAGCGGTAGCTCCTGCGGCCATACACCGCGCACGGCCTCGGTGACTTCCAACACCAGACGGATGCGATTCTCGAACGAACCGCCGTATTGGTCACGTCGCTGGTTGCTCAACGGTGAAAGAAATTGATGCAACAAGTAACCATGAGCAGCATGTACTTCAACCACCGAGAAGCCAGCCTCCAGCGCTCGCTTGGCGGCAGCCACGAACGCCTGGATAACCTCATTGATCTGGATCTCGTCCAGTTGCACTGGCGCAGTGTGCTGTGGGTCGAAGGCAATGGGGGACGGCCCGACAGGCACCCAGCCGCCCTCCTCCACCTTGACGCTGCCATGCTTGCCCAACCAGGGGCGGTGGGTGCTGGCCTTACGCCCGGCATGGGCCAGCTGGATGCCGGCTACAGCGCCCTGGGAGCGAATAAAGCGGGTGATGCGTTGCAGGGGTTCAATCTGCTCGTCGTTCCACAGGCCCAGATCCTGGGCAGTGATACGGCCTTCGGGGGTGACGGCAGTGGCTTCGGTAAAAATCAGCCCGGCGCCGCCAACGGCACGGCTGCCCAGGTGGACCAGGTGCCAGTCATTTGCCAGCCCATCGACGCTGGAGTACTGGCACATTGGCGAGACCGCAATGCGGTTAAGAAGGGTCAGTTGGCGCAGGGTATAGGGTTCGAGCAGCAGACTCATGGGTCACCTCTAATTCCAGTGGGCAGGCTCCAAGTACTTCTGAAGAGCCTAGTCGACAACACTGGATGAGGGGGAGTTCATATCGCAACGGGACGTGGTGGTTTTGGTGGGAGCGGGCTTGCTCGCGATACGGGCACCGCGGCCTGTCAGGCCAACCGCGGTGAAAGCATCGCGAGCAAGCCCGCTCCCACAGGGGATTGGCGGATTAGCGCGGCTCGATATGGGCAATCATCAACTGTACGGTTTCGTTGCCGCGAAATTCGTTGAGGTCAAGCTTGTAGGCCAGTTCCACCCAGCGAATGGTCGGGTTCGGCCACACTTCGCGGTCGATCCCGAAAGCAATGCCGTCGAGCTTTACGCTGCCGCATTCGGTCTTGAGCACGACTTTCAAATGCCGCTCCCCCACGATGCGTTGCTCCACCAACTGGAATACCCCGTGGAACAGCGGTTCGGGAAAGTGCTGCCCCCATGGCCCGGCATTGCGCAGGGCACGCGCCAGCTCCAGGTGAAACTCTTCCACTGCCAGGCTGCCGTCAGACAGCATGCGCCCGGTCAGGTCTTCTTCACGCAATTGACGCCGCACTTCAGCATCAAAGGCCTCACAGAACAGCGGGAAGTTAGCCTCAGGCAAAGTCAGGCCAGCCGCCATGGCATGGCCACCGTATTTGCTGATCAAGTCCGGATGCTGTGCAGCCACCACACTCAGTGCATCACGAATATGAAAGCCCGGCACCGATCGGCCGGAGCCCTTGAGCATGCCATCCCCGGCATCGGCAAAGGCAAAAGTCGGGCGGAAGTAACGCTCCTTGAGCCGCGAAGCCAGAATTCCGATCACTCCCTGGTGCCACTCGGGGTCGAACAGGCACAGGCCAAACGGCATGCTGTCGATGGTCAGATCCTTGAGCTGGGCCAGCGCTTCACGTTGCATGCCCTGCTCGATGGATTTACGGTCCTGGTTCATTTCGTCCAGTTGCGCAGCCATTTCCCGTGCGGCATTGGCGTCATCGGTGAGCAGGCATTCGATACCCAGGCTCATGTCGTCCAGGCGCCCGGCGGCATTCAGGCGCGGCCCGAGGATAAAACCCAGGTCGGTGGAGGTAATTTTCGAATGGTCACGCTTGGCCACTTCCAGAATAGCCTTGAGCCCGGGCCGGGCACGCCCGGCACGGATGCGCTCAAGCCCCTGGTGTACCAGGATGCGGTTGTTCGCATCCAGCGGCACCACGTCCGCGACGCTGCCCAGCGCCACCAGATCCAGCAATTCGGCAATATTCGGCGCCTTGCTGTTCTGGTACCAGCCCAGGCTGTTCAAGCGCGCCCGCAAAGCGATCAGCACATAGAAGATCACCCCTACCCCCGCCAGCGCCTTGCTCGGGAACTCGCAGCCGGGCTGGTTGGGGTTGACGATGGCATCCGCGGCCGGCAATTCACTGCCCGGCAAGTGGTGGTCGGTAACCAGCACGCTCAAACCAGCTTTTTTGGCTGCGGCCACACCTTCGATACTGGAAATTCCGTTATCGACCGTGATCAACAGCTGCGGCGTACGGGTCAGCGCAACTTCGACGATTTCCGGGGTCAAGCCGTAGCCATATTCGAAGCGGTTAGGCACCAGGTAATCGACATGGGCCGCCCCCAGCAGGCGCAGACCCAGCATGCCCACGGTGCTGGCTGTGGCGCCGTCGGCGTCAAAGTCGCCGACGATCAGGATGCGCTGGCGCTGCTCAAGCGCGACCACCAGCAAGTCCACCGCAGCATCGATGCCCTTGAGCTGCTGATACGGAATCAGCCGCGCCAGGCTCTTGTCCAGTTCTGCTTGCGACTGCACACCCCGAGCAGCGTAAAGACGGGTCAGCAGGGTTGGCATTTCGCCCAGAAAAGGTAGGGTTTCAGGCAGTGGACGAGGTTCGATGCGCATAAGCAGGTGAAGAGTCTCTAAGCGTAAAAAAGGGTTGGAACTTAGCCGCGTTCGCCTTGCAGCCACTGCAGTTGCACTTCGTGCTGGCCGCGATCGTCGGTCACGAAAATCGTGCCTTCGCTGATCATCACGTCCCACTTGATAACCCGTGGCATATCTTTGGCCAGCACCTCAAGAATCTCTTGCGGAACGGCTGCGATATTGACGTTCTTCAGGTTCTTGATTGCAGGAATCACCTTGCCTTCCCACACACGCAAGCTGCCATAGGCCAGCAGGCTGGTGCGCTCGGTACGGCGCGAGCACCAGGTCAGACGGTCGGCATCGGGCTGTCCGACTTCGATCCAGTGCAGAACACGGTCATCCAGGCTTTTTTCCCACAGGGCCGGTTCGTCTACATCTGACAGGCCTCGACCAAAAGACAGCTGCTCGTTGTACCAAAAAGCGTAGGCCAGAAGGCGCACAGTCATGCGTTCTTCGGTCTCCGAAGGGTGGCGGGCGATGGTCTGCTTGACGCTTTCATAGACCCCGCGATCGAGATCGGTAAGGTTGAGTTCAAACTTGTAGGTCGTGGACGGCTGTGCCATGAACGGGCTTCTTGATACGGAGAAAGGCGACAAGTCTAACCGATACACCGTGATTGAACGAATCGGCCAGCTTCTTGCCAGCCGCCAGCTATGTTAAAAGGCTGTACTCGCTCGCCCTTGGACAAGGATTCCACATGCCGCTCGCCACCAAACCCCTTTCAGGCCTTAAAGTTGTTGAATTGGGTACCCTGATCGCCGGGCCATTTGCATCGCGCATTTGCGCCGAGTTTGGCGCCCAGGTGATCAAGGTCGAATCTCCTGACGGCGGCGACCCGCTGCGAAAATGGCGCAAGCTGTATGAAGGCACATCGCTATGGTGGTTCGTCCAGGCGCGCAACAAAAAATCCCTGACCCTGAATCTAAAACACCCCGACGGTCTGAGCATTCTCAAGGAGCTGCTGACAGACGCCGATATTCTGATCGAAAACTTTCGCCCCGGGGTTCTGGAGAAACTCGGACTGGGTTGGGATGTGCTGCATGCACTGAACCCCAAGCTGGTGATGGTGCGCCTGTCCGGCTTTGGCCAGACCGGCCCGATGAAAGATCAGCCGGGGTTTGGTGCGGTCGGCGAATCCATGGGCGGGCTGCGTTATATCACCGGTTTCGAAGATCGTCCGCCAGTGCGCACAGGCATCTCGATTGGCGACTCGATTGCCGCGCTGTGGGGTGTGATCGGTGCCCTTATGGCTTTGCGTCATCGCGAGGTCAACGGCGGCCAGGGCCAGGTGGTAGACGTGGCGCTCTACGAAGCGATTTTTGCCATGATGGAAAGCATGGTGCCCGAGTTCGATGTGTTCGGTTTCATCCGTGAACGTACCGGCAATATCATGCCGGGAATTACGCCCTCTTCCATCCATACCAGCCTGGACGGCAAGCACGTACAGATCGGCGCCAATGGCGACGCCATTTTCAAGCGCTTTATGCAGATTATCGGGCGCGACGATCTGGCCAACGACCCGGAGCTTGCACACAACGATGGTCGTGACGCACGCCGTGACGAACTGTATGGCGTGATTGACCGCTGGGTCGGCTCGCTGCCGCTGGCCACGGTACTTGAACAACTGGGCGCAGCGCAGGTGCCTGCCAGCCGTATTTTCTCGGCAGAAGACATGTTCAGCGATCCACAGTTTCTGGCCCGTGAAATGTTCCTGCAGGCCAAACTGCCTGACGGTAAAGACTTCAAGATGCCCGGTATCGTGCCAAGGCTCTCCGATACTCCGGGCACGGCAGATTGGGTAGGCCCCGAACTGGGTGCACATAACATCGAGGTGTTGAACAGCCTGGGTTACGACGCTGCAGCAATCGCCAACCTCAAGCAAGCGGGCGCCATCTAGGCGTGTTGCCCATTTTTAGTGGCCACCCAAGGAGATCAGCAGCATGACCCAGCGTTCGACCTTGCGAAGACTTTGGGCAGGCCTGATCACCGCATTGTTTCTGGCCTGGGCCCCTGGCAGTCAGGCAGCACCCACACTCATCTGGTTGTTGCGCGACCTGCCACCGTTAACGGTGTTTCATGGCCCGCAAAAAGGTAAGGGGATAGTCGACCAGGTGATGCCAGCCCTGATCGCAGGCATGCCGCAATACCAGCACGTGATAATGCGGGTTAACCGGGCTCGGGCCCTGCAGATGCTTGAAGAACCCTCGCTGACCTGCGATCCGGCGCTGATCTGGAATCCCGCCCGCGCCCTCTCGATCGTTTACTCCGAGCCCGTTGCGATCATGCACAGCAATGGCATGGCCATACTGCGTGAGAATCAGCATTTGATCGAACCCTTTGTCCATGACGACAAGGTAGACCTGCCGGGGCTGCTCAAGGCGCAAACCCTCAAGCTTGGAATCATTGCCAAACGCAGCTACGGAGTATTGATTGATAGCCAGCTGAAGCTGAGCCCGCCAGGCCAGATTGTCATGCATTACGGTAACGATCCGTTGGGCAGCCTGCTGCAAATGCAACATGCAGGCCGTATGCCGACGCTATTGGGCTACTGGCCAGAAATCCAGGCCAAGGCCAGTCAGCAAGGTTTGTCATCCGACGAACTGCTGTTTTATCCGATCCAGGGCGCCCCGGAATATCAGTCGATTTACGTTGGCTGCTCGGACACTGCGCAAGGACGTGAGGTCATTCGCAGGGTCAATTCGATACTCACCACATTGGGCTCGCCATCCCTGTCTTACCTGGATGAGCAATGACACGTACGCATAAAAAAACCCCGAGCAGTGGGGAGGCTGCTCGGGGTTTAACAGGGTCATGATAACCCGCTCAACAGGCTACAAGTATCGGAGCAATAAACTTGCTCCTGCTGATGAAAAATCTGACAAACCAAACCTGCTGGAAGTTCCCCCGTTACTGGCAATTAATCTGCATTCGCGCCATCAGCACTTATCTGCTGTAGCTCGAAGGCACCCAACAATTGCCCCAGCGCCCCTATGGTCACGGGTTTTGACAGACACCCCAGCACCCTGAGACCTTGACTGCGGGCCACTCTGGCCGCCCTCTCGACCACCGGAGGTGCAGCAGCACTCAAAATAATCAACGCTGCAGCTTTGCGTTCAAGGGCCAACTCGCTGATCAGCTCCTGCCCTGACGCCCCTTCCATATACAAATCACAAATGGCCACGTCTATGGCACCGCGCCTGAGCAAGGACTCGCGGGCGCAATCAACGCTTTCGGCCGTCAACACGTCAAAAATGCGGAAGGCGTTCAACATCTGATGCAACACCATTAATTGAAACGGGTTGTCTTCAAGAATCAATACTTTCAAAGATCGCATCATGGGCCTTCAGGCATAAACCTAGCGCTACAGAGGAGGTAAACCTTAGTGGGCTCAACACTCAATACACATAGGACATATCTGTAAATACCATAGGAATCCACAACGCCTTTCATTTACTGGATCAAACCAGCTTACTGATCCCACTTTTTAGCTTCAGATTTGTCGAACCATCCTCCTACCAGCCCCTCCAGACGCCCAGTCTCTGAATAAAACGGAACAACCCACTGATAGATTTCCATGCCTCCGGACTTAAACTCCACCCAACGTTTTTGGTAACAGGGTTTGCGGCTTTGAATCATGCGCATTATTTCCCGCTGGAGCTTCTCGGCCAGCTCCTTCGAAAACAAATCAACATCAGTCACCTTCAACCCGCGAATCCGTCCCAACTGGACAGATAAACGCTGCTCATAGCTTTGATTGCAGGTAATCAGCTCTCCCTCCAGGCCAACCACGAAAATCGGGCTGGGAATGCCATCCAGAAAGCGGTGACTGAGCCCCAACTGCTCATTCAGGGTTTTCTCGGATTGACGCGCAATAATCAGTTGCCTGCGCAGAAACCAGTTGTACACAAACAACATAAGCCCGGCCGCAATCAAGACCGCTATCGCCCAATAAAGACGGGCTGAGTGATACAGGCCACTCTCGATGATCAGCGGTTTGCCCACCCCCCCCAGCCACTTGGTTCTCAGCGCCCGAATCTCGGCCATGGGCATGGCTTCCAACGCCTTGTTCATGATGCTGAAAAGCTCCGGGTATAGAACAGGGACCGAAAAGCTGGCGGCAGCCCATTGCCCGTCAACACTGCGTCCGACCTTGAGGCGCCCCGGTGGGTAAAGATGAGCCTGTGTCTCTGTTTGTATCGTCGCATCTGCCTCGCCATTGGCGACCGCGTGACGTGCCTGGGCGTAGGTATCAACCAGATGCAGGGTGATTGCGGGGTATTCACGTCGAATCAAGTCTTCGAGGGCATGCCTGGCTGGAAGCGCCAGAACCTTGCCGGCCAGTTCGTCCAATGAACCCAGCCGGGAATCATTGACTCGCACAACAAACACCCAGGGTGCCCCACCGTAGGAATAGGTGAAGTTCAAAAAAGCTTTGCGCTCACGACTTCTGGAGAGGCTTGAGTTCATCAGTGCCTCGCCACTTTTGAGCATGTCGAGGATTTGTACCGTTGAAAACGCTTCTTTATGTACAAACTGCAGCCCGGTCATGCGAGAAATTCGCGCCAGAATATCCACACTCAGCCCTACCCAACGACCGTCCCCGGTCTTGAATGCGTACAAGGGGAACTGCTGGGTCGCCAGGGCTACAACCGGATTGCGCTGGATCCACTCAAGCTCGCCAGGCAGCAGGTTGATATGCGATTGAACAGCGTGCCCTTCAAGCCCGATGATCCAGCGTGAAAGCACCATGCGCGATGTATTGTCATCAAGACTGCCCAGCGCGCGGTTGATCAGCAACCCAAGTTCGGGGTCAGAGAGGCGTGTAGCAAATGCAAAACCGGAGGATGGCAAGGCGCTATCACCGATAATGCGCACCCCCGAATGAGGCCGGACACTTTTGAATGACTGCACGATAAGTTCATTGCCGATAAACCCGTCGATATCCCCCTCAACCAGCGCGTCCATTGCATTATGCAGGTCACTGATGGTGGTGATTTCACTGTCAGGGTAAAACGCCTGGGCGGTATGAATATCGACGTAGCCCTCCATAAAACCGATTTTTTTCCCGACCCAGTTTTTGACCGGCTCTTCCTCACATGAGCGACAAACGATAACCAGTCGATCAGTCATGTACTCCCGGGAAAAAGCTACACCTTCAATCCCTCGCTCAAACCCGCTGGCGCTGGCCAGAATATCGATATTGCCGGCCAGCAGCTCTGCAACGGCCTGATCACGACGCCTGTAGCCCAGGACTTCAACAGGCACGCCCAACGTGTCTCGAACGATGCTCAGGTAATCTGCGCTGATGCCCTGATAGTTATTGCGGTCGTCGGTGATGTCGACCGGTTCGTAATCACCGATGGCGATACCAACCCGTAGCGTTCCATGATTGGCCAGCCATTGCCGCTCCGGGGCATCCAGTTGCAGAGGCTGGATATCCACAAAGCGTGTTGCGAGCCTGAAAGGCGTTCCGGAAGCGCCCATCACCGGCAGGGCCAGGCTCAACAAGGCCATGCCCAGCACTATGCGCATCCATGATTCAAATGTCTGGTGAATACGTGACATGACAGCATCCTTGACCGGGTATTCGCCAGCACAGAAGGGGCGAAGACCTGGCAAGTTTGCCATGCACCAATAAAAAAGCCCGTCAGATGACGGGCTTCAAATTACGTAAGACGAATGCCGTTAAAGCGGCTTGCCACGGTTGCCATGCTGGCTGACAAAGCCCTGGACAGCCTTGAGGTCATTAGCCAGTACGGTGTAACGCTCCTCTCGCTCAAACAAGTCAGAAAGGTGAGACGGCAGTTCGAGCGCTTTTCCTATGCCGGCTTTTTCAACCGCTTCAGGGAACTTGACCGGATGTGCCGTGCCCAGAATGACCATCGGGATATCCAGACTGCGACGGCATTCACGGGCCGCACGCACACCGATAGCGGTGTGCGGATCGAGCACTTCGCCGCTTTCGACAAATACCTGAGCGATGGTTTCGCAGGTTTGCTCATCATCAACCGCCAGCGAATCAAACAGACGACGCGCTTCGGTCCAGCGATCTTCATCAACGCTGAAATTGCCGGTTTGCTTGAAGGTATCCATCAGACCGGCAACGGCTGCGCCATTGCGACCATGAAGGTCGAATAGCAAGCGCTCGAAGTTCGACGACACCATGATGTCCATCGACGGCGACAGAGTCGCGTGCAAGGTGTCCTTGGCGTACTGATTGCCGCTCATGAAGCGGTGCAGGATGTCGTTGCGGTTGGTGGCAACGATCAGCTGGTTGATCGGCAGGCCCATGTTGCGTGCCAGGTAGCCCGCAAAGATGTCGCCGAAGTTGCCGGTAGGCACCGAGAACGACACGGAACGGTGTGGCCCGCCCAGTTGCAGGGAGGCATGGAAGTAGTAAACGATCTGGGCCATGATCCGCGCCCAGTTGATCGAGTTTACGGCGACCAGGCGTGTACCCTTGAGGAAACCCTGGTCGGCGAAGCTGGCCTTGACCATTTCCTGGCAGTCATCGAAGTTGCCTTCGATGGCGATGTTATGAATGTTGTCACCGAACAGCGTGGTCATCTGCCGACGCTGGACTTCCGATACCCGGTTGTTGGGGTGCAGGATAAAGATGTCGACGTTTTCGCAATGCTTGCAGCCTTCGATCGCCGCCGAACCGGTATCCCCGGAAGTCGCGCCGACAATCACCACACGCTCGCCACGCTTGGCCAGCACGTAGTCGAGCAAGCGGCCGAGCAGTTGCAGGGCAAAGTCCTTGAACGCCAGGGTCGGACCGTGGAACAGCTCAAGTACCCATTCATTGCCATTTAGCTGACGCAGTGGCGCTACAGCTGCGTGGGAAAACGCGCCGTAGGTTTCTTCGAGAATCTTTTTGAAGTCTGCGTCCGGAATGCTGCCGGTCACGAACGGGCGCATAACCCGAAAGGCCAGTTCGTGGTAAGGCAAACCGGCCCAGGAAGCGATTTCTTCCTGGGTAAAGCGCGGCAGGTTTTCCGGTACATACAAACCGCCATCACTGGCCAGACCGGCCAGCAACACATCTTCAAAATTCAGGGCCGGTGCCTGGCCACGGGTACTGATATAGCGCATGGGTTCAAACCTTCGGTTTGAGCGCCAAGCGGTTTAGCGCCAGGCAACAAGTAAAAGCCGATGTGCTCTTGCTTGCCGCTTGCCGCTGCCGCTTGCCGCTCTTAATTAATTAAGATGCTCAACGCGGATGCGAACGACCGGACCCACAACGCCCTGCAATGCTTCAAGCGCGGCAATGGCATCGTTGATGTGCTGTTCAATTACCCGATGGGTCAACAGGATCATTGGCACCAGGCCGTCATGCTCTTCGACTTCTTTCTGCATGATCGATTCGATATTGATGCCGCGCTCGGACAAGATGCTCGCCACCTGGGCCAATACGCCCGGGTGATCTTTGGCCTGGATGCGCAGGTAGTAGGCGCTTTCGCACGCTTCGATCGGCAGGATCGGATGGTCGGAGAGCAGATCCGGCTGGAAGGCCAGGTGCGGTACGCGGTTTTCCGGGTCGCTGGTCATGGCACGCACCACGTCTACCAGGTCGGCAACCACGGACGAAGCCGTTGGTTCCATACCGGCGCCAGCACCATAGAACAGGGTCGAACCGGCAGCGTCACCGTTGACCATGACTGCGTTCATTACACCGTTGACGTTGGCGATCAGGCGGTCAGCCGGAATCAGCGTCGGGTGAACCCGCAACTCGATGCCGTTGGCCGTGCTGCGTGCAACACCCAGATGCTTGATGCGATAACCCAGCGCCTCTGCGTAACTCACATCAGCGGTTGTCAGCTTGGTGATGCCTTCGGTGTAGGCCTTGTCGAACTGCAACGGGATACCGAAAGCAATCGACGCCAGAATGGTCAGTTTGTGCGCCGCATCGATACCTTCAACGTCAAACGTCGGGTCTGCCTCGGCATAACCCAGCGCTTGTGCTTCAGCCAGCACGTCTTCGAACGTACGGCCTTTTTCGCGCATTTCGGTGAGGATGAAGTTACCGGTACCGTTGATGATGCCCGCCACCCAGTTGATACGATTGGCCGAGAGACCTTCACGGATCGCCTTGATCACCGGGATACCGCCTGCAACGGCCGCTTCGAACGCCACGATCACGCCCTTTTCCTGGGCTTTGGCGAAGATTTCATTACCGTGAACGGCAATCAGCGCCTTGTTCGCGGTCACGACATGCTTGCCGTTTTCGATGGCCTTGAGCACCAGTTCACGGGCGATGGTGTAACCACCAATCAGCTCGATAACAATGTCGATTTCAGGGTTGGTCGCAACAGCGAATACATCGTTGGTAATGGGGGTACCGGTAATGTCGCACTGAGGGTTTGGCGTACGCATTGCAATTTGCGCAACCTGGATACCACGCCCGGCACGGCGGGCAATCTCCTCGGCGTTACGCTTTAGTACGTTGAAGGTGCCGCCACCGACGGTCCCGAGCCCACAGATACCTACTTTGACCGGATTCACGCTGAACTCCCCATAAAACAGCCGACTCAAGGTCGGCCGTGAAAAACAACCGTGGATTGCCACGGTTCTCTATTAATGGCCGGGCAACTGAACTGCCCCGCCATGATCGTCACAGGCTTATCGTGACGACACTGGATTATTTAACACTGAGTGCCAGCTTGCCAACCTGCGCAGCAGGCTGATAACCCGGAATCACCTGACCGTCAGCCAAAACGATGGCTGGCGTGCCATTGACGCCGATGGACTGGCCCATGGCGAACTGCTTGGCAACCGGATTGGCGCATTTTGGCGCCTCGACGGTTTTACCATCAGTCATCTTGTCCATCGCCGTTTTTTTGTCCTTGGAACACCACACTGCCTGCAGCTGCTGGTCACCCGGTGAGCCGAGGCCCTGACGCGGGAACGCAACATAGCGCACTTCAATCCCCATCTTGTTCAGTTGCGGGACTTCGGCATGCAATTTGTGGCAGTACGGGCAAGTGGTGTCGGTAAATACCGTGATATGCGACTTGGTTTCGCCGATGGCAGGGTAAACGACGGTCTCTGCCACCGGAATGCCATTAATCAACTTGGCCACGCCAACACGTTCGGCCTGCTCGGTCAGGTTCACCGGCTTGCCGTCCTTGAGCTGGAACATGTAGCCCTGAACGATGAACTGGCCATCGGCACTGGCATACAGCACGCGGCTGCCCTTGAGCTTGACTTCATACAGGCCGGCCATGGGACTGGCACTGATGCTCTCGACCGGCACATCCAGTTGCAGGGTTTCGAGGCTCTTGCGGATTGCTTGTTCGGCGCCGGTATCGGCGAACGAGAAGGTGCTGACCAACGCAATGGCTGCGGCGGCGAAAATCTGGATCACACGCATGGGAACTCCTGAAGACGGGCAAAGCTGCCAACCCCGATACCCGTCCTGAAACAACGGGTTTGGGCGGCGCGCTTTCTAAACCGGCAAAGCCTACCACAGATGGCCTGCATGACCGACTCCGACTAGCCACGCGGGTGATGGAGGGCATGCAGGTCCTGCAGTCGGGCACGGGCAACATGGGTGTAAATCTGCGTCGTCGAGAGGTCGCTGTGCCCCAGCAGCATTTGCACCACACGCAAATCGGCGCCGTGATTGAGCAAATGGGTGGCGAAGGCATGGCGCAAGGTATGTGGCGACAGCGACTTGTCGATCCCGGCCACCCTGGCCTGATGCTTGATGCGATGCCAGAAGGTCTGGCGGGTCATCTGTTCACCGCGCTGACTGGGAAATAGCACATCACTGGGGCGACCGCCCAGCAGCTCATGCCGGGCATCGCGCATGTAGCGCTCGACCCGGACGATGGCCTCCTCCCCCATCGGCACCAGGCGTTCCTTGCTGCCCTTGCCCATCACGCGCAAAACGCCCTGGCGCAGGTTGACCTGCTCCAGAGTCAGGCTGATCAATTCGGTTACGCGCAGGCCACAGGCATACAGTACTTCAAGCATGGCCCGATCACGCTGGCCGATGGCCTCACTCAGATCAGGGGCGGCGAGCAGCGCTTCTACGTCTGCCTCTGACAGGGACTTGGGTAATGGCCTGCCCAACTGGGGCATATCGACCTGCAAGGTAGGGTCGACGGCAATCAGGTTTTCTCGCAGCAAATAACGATAGAAGCCACGCAAACCTGAGAGCAAGCGCGCAGTCGAGCGAGGCTTGTAGCCCTGCTCCAGGCGCCAGGCGAGATGATCGAGGATCAACTCGCGCCCGGCGCTGGCCACACCGATACCGCGCTCCTGCAACCAGCCATTGAATAAGGCCAGGTCACTGCGATAAGCACCGCGGGTGTTGTCCGACAGGCCTTTTTCCAGCCACAGGGCATCCAGAAAACGGTCGATAAGTGGGTCGTCTATAGCGGGCATTGGCTCTCGAAACGCACAGGCCGGAGGCTGCGCACAAATATAAAGTGAACTGCAAAAGTGAGCGCTAGTCTTTCATGGCTGGCGGATGCCATAAACCCCAAGTTTTCACAGGATGACCTTATGACCGAACAACAGATTTTGCTGTCTTTCGGCGGCATCGGCATCGCTGCCCTGGGCTCACAGTGGCTGGCCTGGCGACTGAAGCTGCCGGCCATCCTGTTTCTGCTGTTGAGCGGGATCCTGGTCGGCCCGGTATTGGGCTGGCTGGACCCGCAAGAATTGTTCGGCCCGCTGCTGATGCCGCTGGTCTCACTGGCGGTGGCGCTGATTCTGTTTGAAGGCAGCCTGACCCTGCATTTGTCCGAGTGGCGCGAAATCGGCACTGTGGTCCATCGGCTGGTAACTATCGGTGCGCTCTCGACCTGGGCCGTGATCACCCTGGCGACCCATTGGCTACTGGGCTTTGACTGGCTTCTGGCCTTGCTGTTCGGCACGCTGACACTGGTCACCGGGCCTACGGTGATTGTGCCGATGCTGCGCGTAGTACGGCCCAAGGCATCGATTGCCAATATCCTGCGCTGGGAAGGCATTGTCATCGACCCGATTGGCGCGCTGCTGGCGGTGGTGGTCTACAGCTTTATCATCGCCAGCGCCACGGGCGAGGGCCTGAGCCACAGCCTGCTGACCTTTGCCGGGGTGATTGTATGCGGCAGCTTGTTCGGCATTGTAGGTGGCTGGATCATGGGGCAGATCGTACGCCGCCAATGGCTGCCGGAGTACCTGCACAGCCTGGCCACGCTGGCAGCAGTGCTGGGCGTATTTATTGGCGCCAATACGGTGATGCATGAGTCCGGACTGCTGGCGGTCACCTTGATGGGCATGTGGATGGCCAATATGAAGGGGGTGGATGTACGCAACATCCTGCACTTCAAGGAAAACCTGAGCATCTTCCTGATCTCGGGGCTGTTTATCCTGCTGGCGGCGCGCCTGGACTTGAACGCCATGATCGGCCTGGGGCCTGTGGTGCTGGTGTTGCTGCTGATTATTCAATTTATCGCCCGGCCGCTGAACGTGGTGATTTCGACCTTTGGCTCAAAACTGAACTGGCGCGAACGCGCCTTGCTCGCCTGGATCGCCCCACGCGGGATCGTCGCGGCAGCCGTTTCAGCAATTTTTGCGATCCGCCTGGACGAAGCAGGCCATGACGGCGCGCTGCTACTGGTGCCCCTGACCTTTGCAGTGATCATCGGTACGGTGGTGCTGCAAAGCGCGACGGCACGGCCCCTGGCCCGCCTGCTCAAAGTGGCGGAGCCGGCCCCCAGCGGCTTTTTGATCGTTGGCGCCAATGGCCCGGCCCGGGTTATTGGCAAGGCATTGCAGCAACTGGGCAGCCGCGTACTGCTAACCGATTCCAACTGGGAACACATTCGCGCCGCGCGCATGGACAACTTGCCCACTTACTTTGGCAATCCGGCTTCAGAGCATGCCGAGAGTCACCTGGATCTGGTGGGGCTGGGGCATTTGCTCGCACTGTCACCCTCTGGCGAGTTGAATACCCTGGCAGCGGCACGCTTTCATCACGAGTTCGGGCTACAGCGCTTGTTTACACTGACCAATGGCCAGGAAATTCGTCGCACTGACAAGCATCGCGCCAGCCACGAGTACCGCGGTCAAGCCCTGGGCAACCCGGCGCTGACCTACGGCCAGCTCGCCAGTGAGTTGAGCCAGGGAGCCGAGCTGTACAGCACCACACTGACCGACAACTTCACCTGGGCGGACTACCTGGCCCTGCATGGCAAGCGCGTCACCCTGCTCTTCGCCCGCGACAACACTGGCTGGGTGCATGTAGTGACACCTGACAGTGAATTGAAACCAGGCTCCGGGTGGACGCTGCTGGCGTTGATCAGGCACCCGTAGCAGCTGTTACGAGGCAAACCCTGGCAACACCGGTACCGGGCGCTTGTCATCATCGATGGCGACAAAGCTGAACAAGCCCTGGATCGCCAGTTCGCGACCATCGCAGCTCATGCTTTCGACATACACCTCGACCTCAACCTTGAGGCTGGTGTTGCCAACTTTAACCACACGCCCCACCAGCTCAACGATGGAGCCAGCCGCGATCGGATGGTTGAAATCAATACGGTCCGTGGACACAGTCACCAACGGCAGACGACAAAAACGCGTTGCGGCAATAAACGAAACTTCGTCCATCCACGCCAGCGCGGTGCCGCCAAACAGGGTGTTGTGGTGATTGGTGGTAGAGGGGAATACCGCTTTGGTAATACGGGTAACGGAGAGGTCGGTACGGCGTTGAATCTCTTGCTCACGCGAAGTCATGCTTTCTTACTACCTACAACTGGACAAAGGTCTGACAAATCTCAGGCAACAAAAAAGCAGCCCGAAGGCTGCTTTTTTCTGCATCGGGAAGCTGGACTTAAGCCAGTTTTTCCTTGATGCGAGCTGCTTTACCCGACAGGTCGCGCAGGTAGTACAGCTTGGCTTTACGCACGTCACCGCGACGCTTAACAGCCATGCTGTCGATTTGCGGGCTGTAGGTCTGGAAAGTACGCTCTACGCCAACACCGTTGGAGATTTTACGAACAGTGAAAGCACTGTTCACGCCACGGTTACGCTTGGCAATCACTACACCTTCGAAAGCTTGCAGACGCGAACGATCGCCTTCCTTCACTTTCACCTGAACGACAATGGTGTCGCCCGGGGCAAAAGGAGGGATCTCTTTAGTCATCTGCTCTGCTTCGAGTGCAAGGATGATTTTGTTAGTCATGCTGTGCTCCTAAGGTAGATCAACTGATCTACCATCGATACGTTGTTAACTATCGTCCCGCTCGCGGATGTATTCCTCGAGCAGCTTCTTCTCTTCTCCAGAAAGCGAGCGGCTTTCCAGAAGATCGGCGCGTCGTTCAAAGGTCCGCCCAAGGGACTGCTGTAAACGCCAACGCCGGATGTGTGCATGATTGCCACTAAGCAATACGTCGGGAACACGCTGATCCGCATACACCTCCGGTCGGGTGTAGTGCGGGCAATCCAGCAGACCATCCGTGAAGGAATCTTCCTCCGCGGAGTCCGCATGCCCTAAAGCTCCAGGCAGCAGTCGTGTAACCGCATCAATCAGAACCATCGCCGGCAGCTCGCCACCAGAGAGTACATAGTCACCAATTGACCACTCTTCATCGACATAAGCGTCTATAAAACGCTCGTCAATGCCTTCATAACGACCTGCAATAAGGATTAATGCTTCCTCATTCGCCAGCTCGCGTACCGCCGACTGATTCAGTTGACGGCCTTGGGGCGACAGGTAAATCACCTTCGCCGCCTCTCCGGCTGCTTCTCTGGCCTGAACCAGTGCATCTTCCAGAGGCTTGATCTTCATCACCATGCCCGGACCACCGCCAAATGGGCGATCATCCACAGTGTGATGCCGATCCGTTGTGTAGTCTCGCGGGTTCCAACAAGTCAGCTGCAAGAGCCCTTGTTTCACCGCACGACTAGTGATGCCGTAGTCGCTGATGGCGGAAAACATTTCGGGAAACAAACTGATCACTTCTACGCGCAATTTAGCCACGCTTAGAAGTCCGCATCCCAATCCACCTTCATCTCGCCAGCTGCAAGGTCGACGCTCAACACGCATTGCTCTGTATAGGGCAACAAGCGATCACGATCATCCAGGCTACCTGGGCAAGGTTTGACTTCCATGACATCGTTCGAGCCAGTTTCCATCAGGTCAACAATCTTGCCGAGCAATTGCCCTTCAAGGTTGGTCACTTTCAGTCCCTGCAGCTGGTACCAGTAGTACTCGCCGTCGGTCAGTTCAGGAAACAGGTTACGCGGCACGCAGATTTCGAATTCACGAAGAAGACCAGCTTCATCACGGTCATCGAGACCCTTGAGCTTTACAACCAGAAACTTGCCGTTATGAGAACGGCCACTGACCAGCTCTGCCTGTCGTACATCATTACCGCGCCGAAGCGTCAGTTTTTTGTAGTCCAACAGGTTATCAATTGGATCCGTAAAGGAATAAACCTTCACTTCGCCGCGCACGCCGTGAATCGAGTAGATTTTGCCGATAACGATCAAATCATCAGCAGTTTCAGGCGTCACGCTCATATTGCTCAGGCCGCAGCCTTAGCGTTTTCTTTAACCAGCTGAGCAACACGCTCAGACAGTTGAGCACCAACGCTCAGCCAGTAGGCGAGGCGGTCTTCTTTAACGGAGAAACGGATTTCCTGACCACGGGCAACCGGGTTGAAGAAACCAATTTGTTCCTTGTGGGAACCGTCACGTGGGTTACGGCTGTCGGTAACGGTCAAGTGGTAAAACGGGCGCTTTTTGGAGCCGCCAAGGGCAAGACGGATTGTTAGCATGTGAACATCGTTCCTGTAGTCGGTGCTGCAAATCTAAAGGCACAGCGGGCATAGGTGCCCGAAAGGCCGCATATTCTAAGGAATATCCGGACTTTTGCAAATGTCTTTTTCTGGCGCCTATCGGCATGCCATACAGACTTGCAACTAGGTCACCACGAATGGTGACAGGTCAGCTCCCGCACAGTGCGGGTTTGCCGGGTGTCTCGCATTGCTGCGAGTTGCCCGGACGCAAGCGTCCGGGCGGGTAAATTACATTTTTGGCATGCCGCCGCCGGGCATCATCGAGCCCATGCCGCGCATCATTTTCGCCATCCCACCTTTGGTGGAGAATTTTTTCATCATCTTTTGCATCTGCTTGTGCTGCTTGATCAAGCGGCCGATGTCCTGCACCTGAGTGCCGGAGCCCATGGCAATCCGGCGTTTGCGCGAACCGCTGATCAGCTCAGGGTCGCGGCGCTCGGCCGGGGTCATGGAGTTGATGATGGCTTCCATCTGCTTGAACTGTTTCTCAGCTGCGCCCTGGGCATTGCCCATTTGCGCCAGATTGACACCACCCATGTTCGGCAGTTTGTCCATGAGGCCACCAAGGCCACCCATGTTCTTCATCTGTTGCAGCTGGTCGCGGAAGTCTTCGAGATCGAAGCCTTTGCCTTTTTTAAGCTTTTTAGCCAGTTTGTCGGCTTTGTCTTTATCGAGGGTCTGTTCGGCCTGCTCGATCAGGCTGAGCACGTCGCCCATGCCGAGGATGCGCGAAGCAATACGATCCGGGTGGAACGGCTCGAGCGCATCGCTCTTCTCACCCATACCGATGAACTTGATCGGCTTGCCGGTAATGGCTCGCACGGACAACGCCGCACCACCCCGGGCATCACCGTCGACCTTGGTCAGGATCACCCCGGTCAGCGGCAATGCATCACCGAACGCCTTGGCGGTGTTGGCCGCATCCTGGCCAGTCATGGCGTCGACGACAAACAGGGTTTCTGCCGGCTTGACGGCCGCGTGCAGCTCCTGGATCTCGGTCATCATCTCGGCATCGATATGCAGGCGACCTGCGGTATCGAGGATGACCACGTCGATGAACTTCAGCTTGGCTTCCGCAATGGCGGCGCGAGCGATGTCTACCGGCTTCTGGCTCAGGTCGGACGGGAAGAAGGTTACACCGACTTCATTGGCCAGGGTTTCGAGCTGTTTGATCGCAGCCGGACGATAAACGTCGGCCGAGACCACCATCACAGTTTTCTTTTTGCGCTCTTTAAGGAAGCGCGCCAGCTTGCCGGCAGTCGTGGTTTTACCAGCGCCCTGCAAACCGGCCATCAATACAACGGCTGGCGGCGTGACATTAAGGACCAGGTCCTCGTTGGCAGCGCCCATCAGGCTTTCAAGTTCAGCCTGAACAATTTTTACAAACGCCTGGCCCGGCGTCAGGCTGCGCGACACTTCAGTGCCGACAGCGCGCTCTTTGACCGCAGCGACGAAGTCTTTGACCACTGGCAAAGCCACGTCGGCTTCCAGCAACGCCATGCGTACTTCACGCAGGGTGTCTTTGATATTGTCTTCGGTCAGCTTGGCCTTGCCGGTGACATGGCGCAGCGTCTGCGAAAGACGGTCGGTTAAATTTTCAAACATGCGCGATCCTTTCAGGCCCAAAGTAGACCGGGGTTATTGCGGCCCAGCCCGTGTAAAACTGATGCTCGGCGAGCCTGCGGCGTGGGCAGGTCGCGGATTATAGCGAAGACTGGCCGTGTCCGACACCATGCCGTCGGCTTATGTGGTCTTTCGTGCACAGGCGGTTGTATGCCAAACTCAGTCCTTTCGGGCTTGCCTAACAGGATTTATGCTCCCCTTGTCACCCAGTTTGCTACCCAGCCTCGCCGCCGCCTGCTTGTATGCCGCTGCGACCTTCTATCAGGGCTCTTGTCTGCGCCAGGGCGCAAAGGCAAACAAACGCCTGTTGGTGACGCTCGGCATTCTTGCCGTACTTGCCCACGCCGCCAGCCTGTTCACCCACCTGATGACGCCTGCAGGCCTTGAACTGGACTTCTTCAGTGCAGCCAGCCTGATTGCCGTGGCCGTGATTACCGTGACCCTGGCGGCCTGCGCCCGCATACCGGTCGAGAACCTGCTGCTGCTTTTATACCCGCTGGGCATGCTGACAGTACTGCTGTCCGAATTCGCCCCGCCCGGCACGGTTCAGGTCATTAATGAAGAGCCAGGCATACTCGCGCATATCCTGCTGTCGATTCTGGCCTATGGCATGTTCACCATTGCGGTGTTCCAGGCGCTGTTGCTGTCGCTGCAGAACTATCAGCTCAAGCACAAGCATCCCAAGGGCCTGATCAAGAACTTCCCGCCACTGCAAACCATGGAAAGCCTGCTCTTCGGCTTTCTCTGGGCCGGCTGGTCGCTGCTTTCGCTGTCCCTGGTTTCCGGTTGGCTGTTTCTGGGCAACCTGTTCGCCCAGCACCTGGTGCACAAGACCCTGCTGGCCTGCCTGGCCTGGATCGTATTCAGCGTGTTGCTGTGGGGCCGTCACCACCTCGGCTGGCGCGGTCACAAGGCCATCCGCTGGACCTTTGCCGGTTTTTGCCTGCTGATGCTGGCCTACTTTGGCAGCAAGCTGGTTCGTGAATACATTCTGCATATCTGACGGGCGATAATTATGGATAGCTTGCCCCCTGGGCCGATTCTGACAATTTCGGCACTATTGATCGCAGGAGCCGCTGTATTTATCGGCTTTATACTGGGCAAAAGCAGTGCCCGCGCCAGGCGCACCAACGCCCAGCAGCTGCGAGAGGAGGCTCCCCAGCAACAGGACGAGCAGCCCAACAGCCGCCCGGCCCTGCTATCAGGCATCCATGCGCTGGACAACATCACGGTCAACGATATCCTGATCCCGCGCAACGAAGTCGAAGGCCTGAACCTCGACGACCCGATCGAAGACCTGATTGAGCAGTTGCGCCAGACCTCGCGCACACGCCTGCCGGTGTTTCACAACGACATCAACCAGGTCGAAGCCATCCTCAATACCCGCCACATCCAGCACATGCTGCCCGACGCCAGCCTGACCAAAGAAGCACTGCTGGCCGTTTGCCACGAACCTTACTTCATCCCCGAAAGCACCCCGCTGCAACTGCAACTGCTTAACTTCCACAAGCAGCAGCGCCGCCTGGGCGTGGTGGTCGATGAATACGGCGAAGTGCTTGGCATCGTGACGCTTGAGGACATCCTCGAAGAGATCGTCGGCGAGTTCGAAGACGAGCAGAATATCGATAACCCCCATATCGACCCCCTGCCCGACGGCCGTTATGTTGTCGATGGTGCAGCCTCCATTCGCGAGCTGAACAAGGCCCTGGGCTGGCACCTGCCCTGCGACGGCCCGAAAACCCTCAATGGCCTGGTCACCGAAGCGCTGGAAACCATCCCCGAGACCACCGTGTGCCTGAAAATCGGCGGCTATCGCCTGGAGATCCTCCAGACCGAAGAAAACCGCGTCAGCCGCGTACTGATCTGGCACAACAGCGTCAAGCCCGCGGTTTAATCGCCGCGCAAGGTCTTGTTACATTTGAGCGGGCCTCCCTATAATCATCATCGCTTACCCAAGCCTCGCCAACACGCGTGTTACCCGCACCCAGCGCTGTCGGCGCGTTGTATGACGCAGTACCTGCGTACGTTCCCATCCTGAACTGCGCTTGCACCCTGTTATCCCTCAGGGCCAACGACCATAAAAATTGCTCGCCATGTCGCACCGCCAAAGCGGACATCGGCACAGGGCTCATAACTGTCAGGGATATACGCATGACCTCCAGCACAACCTATAGCGAAGCTACGCCCGACAAGCCGGCCAACTCCGCCACCCGCGTTGCCACGGCCAGCTTTATTGGCACGGCCATCGAGTTCTACGACTTTTATGTGTATGCCACCGCCGCTGCACTGGTGATAGGCCCGGTATTTTTTCCGCAGACATCCGGTACCGCACAAATGCTGTCGGCGTTTCTGACCTTCGGCATCGCCTTTCTCGCCCGCCCGCTGGGCTCGTTCCTGTTTGGCCACTTCGGTGACCGCATCGGACGCAAATCCACCCTGGTGGCCTCACTGCTACTGATGGGCGTGTGCACCACATTGATCGGGGTGCTGCCGGGCTACGCCACGATCGGCGCCTGGGCCCCGATCCTGCTGTGCGTGCTGCGCTTCGGCCAGGGCCTGGGGCTGGGTGGCGAATGGGGCGGCGCGGCATTGCTGGCCACCGAAAACGCCCCCAAGGGCAAGCGCGCCTGGTATGGCATGTTTCCGCAGCTGGGGCCTTCGATCGGTTTTCTGGCGGCCAATGGCCTGTTTCTGATTCTGGCCATGAGCCTGAGCGATGAGCAGTTCCGCTCCTGGGGCTGGCGCATTCCCTTCCTGCTTAGCGCAGCGCTGGTGATGGTGGGTCTGTATGTACGCCTGAAGCTGGAAGAGACACCGGTGTTTGCCAAGGCCGTGGCACAGCACGAGCGGGTGAAAATGCCCATCGTCGAACTCTTCAGCCAATACTGGGCACCGATGCTGCTGGGCGCCGCTTCGATGGTGGTGTGTTACGCACTGTTCTATATCTCGACAGTGTTTTCCCTGAGCTATGGCGTCGCCACCCTGGGCTATACCCGCGAAACCTTCCTCGGCCTGCTGTGTTTTGCCGTGCTGTTCATGGCGGCGGCCACACCTCTGTCGGCGTGGGCCAGTGACCGTTATGGACGCAAGCCGGTGCTGATAGTCGGTGGCGTGCTGGCGATCTTGTCAGGTTTTCTGATGGAGCCTTTGCTCACCCACGGCACCACCTGGGGTGTGGCGCTGTTCCTGTGCATCGAGCTGTTTTTGATGGGCGTGACCTTTGCCCCGATGGGTGCCCTGCTCCCTGAACTGTTCCCGACCCGCGTGCGCTATACCGGCGCGTCGGCGGCTTACAATCTGGGTGGCATTGTCGGAGCTTCCGCTGCACCTTTTTTTGCGCAAAAGCTGGTGAGCATGGGGGGGTTGAGCTGGGTAGGCGGGTACGTGTCGGGCGCAGCGATTCTCAGCCTGATTGCCGTGCTGTGCCTGAAGGAAACGAAAGAGGCTGACCTGAACAAGGTGGTTTAAAGAAACACTCAACCTGTGGGAGCGGGCTTGCTCGCGATTGCAACGCCTCGATACATCAGATGTACCGGGGCAATTGAATCGTGAGCTAGCCCGCTCCCACAATGGTTTTTACAGCTCTACAACTACTGCCTTGGCCGCGCGGGTCGCTTTGGCGCGAGCTGCTTCAATCGACTCATCGCGAGCCAGGGCCACGCCCATGCGACGCTGGCCGTTGACCTCTGGCTTGCCGAACAGGCGCAATGCGGTGTCCGGTTCGCTCAGGGCAGCTCCCAAGTTGGCGAATGCCGTCCGGGTCGACTGGCCTTCCACCAGAATCACCGCCGAAGCCGATGGCCCGAACTGACGAATCAATGGAATCGGCAGGCCGAGAATGGCGCGAGCATGCAATGCGAACTGCGACAGATCCTGAGAAATCAATGTCACCAGGCCGGTATCGTGCGGGCGCGGCGACACTTCGCTGAACCACACCTGATCGCCCTTGATAAACAACTCAACGCCAAACAGACCACGACCACCCAGCGCTTCAGTAACAGCCTTGGCGACACGCTCGGACTCGGCCAGAGCAATCGGGCTCATGGCTTGTGGCTGCCAGGATTCCTGGTAATCGCCCTTCTCCTGTCGGTGACCAACCGGTGCGCAGAACGTGGTACCGCCAATATGGCGCACGGTCAGCAAAGTAATTTCGTAATCGAAGTCGATAAAGCCTTCGATAATGACCCGACCCTTCCCTGCACGACCACCCTCTTGCGCGTAGTCCCAGGCAGCCTTTACATCATCGGCGCTGCGCAGAAGGCTCTGGCCCTTGCCTGACGAACTCATTACCGGTTTGACCACACACGGAAAGCCCAGGTCCAGCACGGCAGCGCTGTAGTCTTCGAAGGTGTCGGCAAAGTGGTACGGCGAGGTTGGCAGGTCCAGTTCTTCAGCCGCCAGACGACGAATGCCTTCGCGGTTCATGGTCAACGACGTGGCACGCGCCGTCGGAATAACGGTGAAACCTTCAGCTTCCAGCTCCACCAGGGTGGCGGTGGCGATGGCTTCGATTTCCGGAACGATAAAGTGCGGTTGTTCTGCTTCGATGACGGCACGCAGGGCGGCGCCGTCAAGCATGTTGATCACATGGCTGCGATGGGCAATCTGCATGGCAGGTGCATTGGCGTAGCGATCGACGGCGATCACTTCGACCCCCAGGCGCTGCAATTCGATGACAACTTCTTTGCCCAGCTCACCGCAGCCACACAACATGACGCGGGTCGCAGTGGGCGACAGTGGAGTTCCGATACGGGTCATTTCAGGTCCTCAAGGAAACAAAATCATCGAAGGCACTGACCAAGCCAGCGCCTGCAGGGGGATACAAAGGCTGGCATTTTACATGACTAGACCGAGGCTTTGCGCAAACGCCAGGCCATTGCCAGCCATACGCAGGTGACGCCGGCGAATTTCGAGGCCATGGCGGTAATGATCACGCCAGGGGTGAAGGCATCGATCATGCCGAAGAAGATAAAGGTGTCGATCGGGATGCTCAGCGCAGAGCTGATCCACAAGCGGTCATGCAAAGGCCGCTTGGTGATGCTGAAGACCAGCCAGTCGATGCACTCGGACACGGCGAAGGCAGTGGCGCTGGCCAGTGCAATGGAAGGATCGGAGGTGACGTACGACAACACCAGGGCCGCCAGCATGGCCAGCAGGGCACCGTGACCGAATCGGGTTTGCACCATGTCGCGCAATACAAACACCAGGCCACCCCAGGCTGACCAGATGATGTCCAGGTGCGGCGCAGTGGAAAACGCGTAGTTGATCAGCACGACGCTGGCGATATAAGCGACAAGAAACAGCATGGCAGCGGGCGACACCTCTAAATAAGGCGCACAGGGTACTTGAGTCGCAGTCGATTTTGTACCCGCGACATCCCCCTGCGGGAGCGGGCTTGCTCACGATGACATCAGCGCAGTTTGCCTGACAGGCCGTGGCGCCTGCATCGCGAGCAAGCCCGCTCACACAATAAAGAAGCGTTGTCAGCTACCGGAACCCAACATCCACACCACACCACTGGCTTTGGCCCGCTCATGGCACTGCACTAGCACCTCGCGGCGCTCCGGGTTGGTCATGCGGCTCCAGCGGGTGATTTCCGCCACGGTACGCTGGCAGCCACTGCACACATCGTCGTCGTCCAGCGCGCAGATATTCACACAGGGCGATGCGACCGGGCGCTCTGCTTCTGTCATTGCTCTTGCACCTGAAGGTCACGGGCATATCGCTGGCCGTTCTTGACGTAGTGGGCCGCGCTGGCTTCCAGCAATTTTTTCTGCTCATCCGTCAGGTCACGTACCACCTTGCCCGGCGACCCCATGACCAGCGAGCCGTCCGGGATTTCCTTACCTTCGCCAATCAACGAGTTGGCGCCAATGATGCAATGCTTGCCGATTTTCGCGCCATTGAGGATCACCGCATTGATACCGATCAGGCTGTAATCGCCCACCGTACAACCATGCAACATGGCGTTATGACCGATGGTCACGCCGGTGCCAAGCGTGAGCGGATAGCCCATGTCGGTATGCATCACCGCGCCATCTTGCACATTGCTGTGCTTGCCGATCAGGATCAGTTCGTTATCGCCACGCAACACGGCGTTAAACCAGACACTGGCGCCCTCTTCCAGGCGCACCTTGCCGATCAGGGTGGCATTGGGTGCGGTCCAGCTTTCGGGATGGGTTTCGACGAACGAGTCGCCCAATCGGTATTTCATGGGATGTCCTCAAGGCAGGCGTGGCCGTCTGCTGACGGCTCTAAATTGGAATGGAACGTTCAGGCGGGGTATGCAGGTTGATATTGACGTCGTCATAGAGCAGGTTCATCAGCTCCACGATCATGATTGCCGTCAGCCCCCAGATTTTATACACGCCAAAACGGTAGCTCGGCACGTACCAGCTACGGCCCTGGTAGTCGATGCGATGAGTGTGCTCACGCGGGTCCTGGCGGAAGAACTCCAGCGGCACGCTGAATACCGCGGCGATTTCGGCGTCATTGGCCAGATACTCAACGTAATCCGGGACCAGACCGACATAAGGCGTTACGCGAATACCGTGTAACGAGATCAAGGGGCTCAGAGGCCCGATCACCTCGACCAGCCCCGGCGGCAAGCCGATTTCTTCTTCGGCCTCACGCAGGGCGGTGAACACCAGGTCGGGGTCTTCCGGGTCGCGGCGACCGCCCGGAAAAGCCACTTCACCACCGTGGGTCGACAACCCGCTGGCACGCAGGGTGAGAATCAGCTCAGGCTCAGAACTGCGTGTGACCGGCAACAACACCGCAGCTTCCGGGTAATTCCGTTCTGTTTCCAGCGTCCGTGGGGTATAGCGGCTCACACGGCCAAGCAGCTCGTCCAGCATAGGTCATCTCGATCCGGCACTTATCGGGCATCATGCACCAAATCGCACCGGGCACCCAAGTCCTACAGTGTCGCAGCCCGCCAGACCACACTTGCCGCGAGCCCGCCTCAACCCCCAAGATAGGCAACGAGCCAGAGACCACAGCATGAAATTTTGTAGCCAGTGCGGCCATTCGGTCAGCCAGCATATCCCGCAAGGCGATTCGCGCCTGCGCTATGTCTGCGACCACTGCCAGACCATTCATTATCAAAACCCCAATATTGTCGCCGGTTGCGTGCCCGTGTGGGGCACACAAGTGCTGCTGTGCCGTCGCGCCATCGAACCGCGCAAAGGCTACTGGACACTGCCCGCAGGCTTTATGGAGAACGGCGAGACGGTTGAAAACGCGGCCCGACGCGAAACCCTGGAGGAAGCCTGTGCCGTGGTTGAGAACCTGGCCATCTACACCCTGATCGATGTGCCGCATATCAATCAGGTGCATATTTTCTACCGCGCCGACCTGCTGGGCCCGAACTTCGCAGCCGGTGAAGAGAGCCTGGAAGTGCGCCTGTTTGAAGAAGTCGACATCCCTTGGTCAGAGCTGGCTTTCCGCACGGTCAGCCGTACCTTAGAATGCTTTTTCGCTGACCGCCCGGGCGCTCACTACCCCGTACGCAGCGAGGCTGTAGCACCGCTGGCCAGCCTGAAGACCGCCCAAAAATAATGCTGCTTGCCTTGTAACTCAGGAATGTTCCTCTAATGCGTTGGTTGCTCGCTGCTCTATGCCTGTCATTTGCCGTTACCTGCCAGGCCTCTGTTGTCATAACCGTAAACGGCAAACCCGTTGATAAAAACCAGGTCCTGAAACCCGCCCCTTCGTCGCTTCCGGTACGTCCCGGGCAGAATATCGACAAGGTGCTGGTCATCAAGTCTGCCCGCAAGCTGGAGCTGATCAGCAACGGCAAACCGGTCAAGACCTACCGCATCTCCCTGGGCAAACAACCCAAGGGCCCAAAAGTACGCGAAGGGGACAAACGCACTCCCGAGGGCATCTACTGGGTCGACTGGCGCAAAAAAAGCGACAAGTTCAACCTGGCGATGCACATAAACTACCCCAACATCAGCGACGCTGCCACGGCCCGGCGTGAAGGCCTGAACCCGGGCTCGATGATCATGATCCACGGCACTCCGGACAGCGAAGACAACCCCGAGGAACTGTTCCATACCCTGGACTGGACCGATGGTTGTATCGCGATGAAAAACCACGAAATGCGTGAAGTGTGGAACCTCGTTCCAGACGGCACCATGGTTGAAATCCGCCCGTAGCCAGCTGTCATACGAGCAACAAAAAACCCGCTGACCGGTAACGGTTCAGCGGGTTTTTCATATGACTTGTGGCTAGAAATCAGCCAGTTGCCACACTTCGTACGCCGGGGTTTCATACGGGTGGCTGTGCTTGAGCGCAGCCACCACGGCCTGAATCAGATCATCGGCGACGACCAGCTCAACCTTCCACTCCCCCACATACTCGACCTGACCAGTTTGCCCGATGAACGGCTGGCTGCCGTCCAGCGCGCGAAACTGGCCCTGGCCCATGGTCTGCCAGGCGCAGTGGTCATAGCTGCCGATCCGTCCGCCACCGGCAGCGAATACGGCATCCTTGACCACGTCCACATGGCTCGGAGGAACGAAAAAGCTGAGCTTGTACATGCTCTTAATCTACCCACACACGAGCGTTGCGGAACATGCGCAACCACGGTGCATCTTCGTTCCACTCTTCCGGGCGCCACGAGTTCTGCACGGCGCGGAATACCCGCTCCGGGTGCGGCATCATGATGGTCACACGGCCGTCACGGCTGGTCAGGCCGGTAATCCCGCGCGGCGAGCCGTTAGGGTTGGCCGGGTAGTTTTCCGTGACCTTGCCGTGGTTGTCGACGAAGCGCAGCGCCACCGAACCGGACAGGTCCGCTTGCAGCATGGCTTCTTCGCTGGCGAACTCGGCATGACCTTCACCATGAGCAATGGCGATCGGCATGCGCGAACCGGCCATGCCCTGCAGGAAGATCGAGTTCGACTCCTGAACCTGAACCATCGCCACACGGGCTTCGAACTGCTCGGAACGGTTGCGCACAAAGTGTGGCCACAGCTCGCTGCCAGGGATCAGTTCGCTCAGGTTGGACATCATCTGGCAACCGTTGCACACACCCAGGGAGAAGCTGTCAGTGCGCTCGAAGAAGCTCTGGAACGCATCGCGGGCACGGGCATTGAACAGCGCCGACTTGGCCCAGCCTTCACCGGCACCCAGTACGTCGCCGTAGGAGAAACCACCGCAGGCAACCAGACCTTTGAACTCGTTCAGGTCGACACGGCCGGCCAGAATATCGCTCATGTGTACGTCGATTGCATTGAAACCGGCACGGTCAAACGCCGCGGCCATTTCAACCTGACCGTTGACGCCCTGCTCACGCAGGACAGCCACTTGCGGACGAATGCCTTTCTTGATGTACGGCGCGCTGATATTGGCGTTGACGTCAAAGCTCAACTGGGCAGTCAGGCCCGGGTTGTCTTCTTCGAGCAGCACGTCGAACTCTTGCTGTGCGCAGTCCGCGTTGTCACGCATACGCTGGATCTGGAAGCTGGTTTCAGCCCACTGGCGCTGCAACTCGCCACGCTGACCGACAAACACTTTTTCATCGTTGAAGGTGATGGTGACTTCGCTGTTGTTCAGCGGCTGGCCGATCACGTCGACACACTCGCCCAGGCCTGCAGCGCTGAACTGTGCAAGCACATCAGCAGTCGCGTCCTGACGCACCTGAATCACGGCGCCCAGTTCTTCGTTGAACAGGATGGCCGGGAGCTGGCTGGCGCTGTCTGCGAGGCAATCCAGGGTCAGGTTCAGACCGCAGTGGCCGGCAAAGGCCATTTCCATCACGCTGGTCAGCAAACCACCGTCGGAACGGTCATGGTAAGCCAGCAGGTGACCATCGGCATTCAGGCCCTGGATCACCGCGAAGAAAGCCTTGAGGTCTTCTGCGTCATCAACGTCAGGGGCCTGCTTGCCCAGCTTGCCGTAGGTCTGGGCCAGGATCGAGGCGCCCATGCGGTTCTGGCCACGGCCCAGGTCGATCAGGATCAGATCGGTCAGGCCTTTGTCCATGCGCAGTACCGGGGTCAGGGTCTGGCGAACGTCGAGCACCGGGGCAAAACCGGTCACAACCAGCGACAGCGGCGAGGTCACGGTTTTGTCCGTGCCCTCTTCGCTCCAGCGGGTTTGCATCGACATCGAGTCCTTGCCCACCGGAATGGTGATGCCCAGCTCAGGGCACAGCTCCATGCCGACAGCCTTGACGGTGTCGTACAAGCGGGCGTCTTCACCCGGGTGGCCTGCAGCGGACATCCAGTTGGCTGACAGCTTGATGTCGCTGATCTTGCCAATGCGCGAAGCCGCGATATTGGTCAGGGTCTCACCAATTGCCATGCGGCCCGATGCCGGAGCATCCAGCAGTGCCAGCGGCGTACGCTCGCCCATGGCCATGGCTTCACCGGTGTAGACGTCGAAGCTGGTTGCGGTGACAGCAACGTCAGCCACAGGAACCTGCCACGGCCCGACCATCTGGTCGCGGGCAACCAGACCGGTGATGGTGCGGTCGCCGATGGTGATCAGGAAGCTTTTGCTGGCAACGGCCGGGTGATGCAGAACGCGCTCGACGCACTCGCCGATGCTCAGTTGTGCCGGGTCGAAATCATCGCCCAACTCTTCTTCGCGAACAGCCGAACGGTGCATGCGCGGCGCCTTGCCCAGCAACACTTCCAGTGGCATGTCCACCGGGTTGTTGCCGAAGTGGCTGTCGGTCACGGTCAGTTGCGGCTCGGCAGTGGCTTCACCGACGACGGCAAACGGGCAACGCTCGCGTTCGCAGATCGCCTGGAAGCGCTCGAAATCTTCGACGCCCACCGCCAGAACATAACGTTCCTGGGATTCGTTGCTCCAGATTTCGTGCGGGGCCATGCCCGGCTCGTCGTTTGGAATGTTGCGCAGTTCGAAACGGCCACCACGGTCGCCGTCGTTCACCAGCTCAGGGAATGCGTTGGACAAACCGCCAGCACCCACATCGTGGATAAAGCTGATCGGGTTCTTGTCACCCAGCTGCCAGCAGCGGTCGATCACTTCCTGGCAACGACGCTCCATTTCCGGGTTTTCGCGCTGTACCGAAGCGAAGTCCAGGTCAGCCGAGCTTGCGCCGGTGGCCATAGAGGATGCTGCACCGCCACCCAGGCCGATCAGCATGGCCGGACCGCCCAGCACGATGAGCTTGGAGCCCACGGTGATTTCGGCTTTCTGCACGTGTTCGGCGCGGATGTTGCCCATGCCGCCGGCCAACATGATCGGCTTGTGGTAACCACGCACTTCTTCGCCACGGGGGGTGGTGATGGACTGCTCGAACGTACGGAAGTAACCGGTCAGGGCAGGACGACCGAATTCATTGTTGAATGCAGCACCGCCCAGCGGGCCTTCGATCATGATGTCCAGCGCGGTAACAATGCGCTCAGGCTTGCCGTACGGCACTTCCCACGGTTGTACAAAGCCCGGGATCTGCAGGTTGGACACGGTGAAACCGGTCAGGCCGGCCTTTGGCTTGGCACCACGACCGGTTGCACCTTCGTCACGGATCTCACCACCGGAGCCTGTCGCTGCACCCGGGAACGGGGCAATGGCGGTCGGGTGGTTGTGGGTCTCTACCTTCATCAGGATGTGCACTGGTTCCTGCACCGCACCGTACTGGCGGGTTTCGGGATCAGGGAAGAAACGCCCGGCAACACTGCCGACGATAACCGACGCGTTGTCTTTATAAGCAGACAGAACGCCTTCGCTGTGCATCACGTAGGTGTTCTTGATCATGCCAAACAGGCTCTTGTCCTGGCTTTGGCCGTCGATGTCCCAGCTGGCGTTGAAGATCTTGTGGCGGCAATGTTCGGAGTTGGCCTGGGCAAACATCATCAATTCGATGTCGTGCGGGTTGCGACCCAGACCGTTGAAGGCATTGACCAGATAATCGATTTCGTCTTCGGCCAGGGCAAGGCCCAGCTCGACGTTGGCTTTTTCCAGCGCGGCACGACCGCCACCCAGTACGTCAATCGCGGTCAGCGGCTTTGGCTCGGCGTGGCTGAACAAGCCTGCAGCCTGCTCCAGAGCGCCCAGCACGATTTGCGTCATGCGGTCATGCAATACAGCGCCGATCAGTTCGGCATCCGCATCGCTGAACTGGCCAGCTACATAGAATGCAATGCCGCGTTCCAGGCGCTGGATTTTAGCCAGGCCACAGTTACGGGCAATGTCGCTGGCCTTGCTCGACCAGGGAGAGATGGTGCCAAACCGCGGCAACACCAGGAACAGTCGGCCGCTCGGCTCTTGGACCGGCACGCTTGGGCCGTACTTCAGGAGACGAGCCAGTACCTGCTGTTCATCGCTGGTCAGCTCACCGGTGGTATCGGCAAAGTGGGCGAATTCAGCATACAAACCAGTGACAGACGGAACCTTGAGGCTCAGTTGTGCAAGGAGTTTGCTGTGGCGAAAGGCAGAAAGGGCAGGAGCGCCGCGCAGGATCAACATCTTCGGGACAGCCTCGGGAGGGGTATGCTTTGAGGCCGGGCATTCTAGCCTAAACCGTTCGCCACGGCACCCGAAACGGCACACCTGAAGCGCACCAGACGTCGCGAATCGGCCAAAGCCTTATTCTTTATAGCTATCAGCCGCTTAACGGATGCTCGATTATGATCTTTAAACAGAGCTCTACCCCCCATTTTACAAGGGTTTGAGCGATTTTCGCGGTCAATATCAGAATGACTGGAAATTGTCGAGATATGGCACCCGTGCTGCTTTGCGTATACTGCGCGGATGTTTTCTCTAACTGATATCCGCCCGCGCTGCGCCAAATGGCTGCTCGCAACCGGACTCTTCCTGATGCTCAGTGCCTGCGTTGAAAAACCCAGCACCCTGGAGCGCGTAAAGGAGGATGGGGTACTGCGGGTGATTACCCGCAACAGCCCTGCGACCTACTTTGAGGATCGCAATGGTGAAACCGGCTTTGAATACGAGTTGGTGAAGCGTTTTGCCGACGATCTTGGGGTTGAGCTCAAAATCGAGACCGCGGACAACCTGGATGAACTGTTCAATCAACTGGGCCAGCCTGACGGCCCGGTTCTGGCTGCTGCCGGACTGGTCAGCAGCGAGAAACGCCTGCAACAAGCCAGATTTTCCCACCCGTACCTCGAAGTCACGCCACAGATCATCTACCGCAACGGCCAGTCCCGCCCCACCTCTGCTGCGGATCTGGCCGGCAAGCGCATCACGGTCCTCAAAGGCAGCTCCCACGCAGAGCAACTGGCCGAACTGAAAAAACAGTATCCCGGAATCGAGTACGACGAATCCGACGCGGTCGAAGTCGTCGATTTGCTGCGCATGGTCGATGAAGGCCAGATCGACCTCACGCTGGTCGACTCCAACGAAGTGGCGATGAACCAGGTGTACTTCCCCAACGTGCGCGTCGCCTTTGACCTGGGCGATGCACGCAGTCAGCGCTGGGCAGTGGCGGCCGGTGAAGACAACAGCCTGCTCAACGAGATCAACGCCTATCTGGACAAGGTCGAAAAGAACGGCACCCTGCAACGCCTTAAAGACCGCTACTACGGGCATGTCGATGTCCTTGGCTACGTTGGCGCGTACACCTTCGCCCAGCACCTGCAACAGCGCTTGCCCAAGTACGAAAAGTTCTTCAAGGAAGCGGCCAAAAAAGAACAGATCGACTGGCGCCTGCTGGCAGCCATGGGTTATCAGGAATCTTTATGGCAACCCGCCGTCACCTCAAAAACAGGTGTGCGCGGCCTGATGATGCTGACCCAGAACACGGCTCAAGCGATGGGCGTGTCCAACCGCCTGGATGCCAAGCAAAGCATCATGGGCGGCGCCAAATACCTCGCATTGATCAAGAGCGAGCTGGACGATGATATTCAGGAACCGGATCGCACCTGGTTCGCACTGGCTGCCTACAACGTGGGTGGCGGTCATCTGGAAGACGCACGCAAGCTGGCCAAGAAAGAAGGCCTGAACCCGAACAAGTGGCTTGATGTAAAGAAAATGCTGCCTCGCCTTGCGCAGAAGCAGTGGTACAGCAAAACCCGCTATGGCTACGCCCGTGGCGGCGAGCCAGTACATTTTGTGGCCAACATCCGTCGTTACTACGACATCTTGACCTGGGCCACGCAGCCACAGCTCGAAGGTGATCAGGCGGCCGACAGCAAGCTGCATATCCCCGGCATCGACAAGACCAAGCCCAAAGAAGAGCCGCAGTTGTAGAACACAATTCCGTGGGAGCGAGCCCTGTCTCTTATACACATCT